>NZ_FZMO01000355.1 GCF_900197875.1 Frankia canadensis
CACCGTGCTCGCCGCCCTGCGTGCCGGCGCCGGCGGGTTCCTGCTCAAGGACGGACGCCCGAGGTGATCGTCCTGACCACCTTCGACGCCGACGACACCGTGCTCGCCGCCCTGCGTGCCGGCGCCGGCGGGTTCCTGCTCAAGGACGCCCCACCGGCGCGCATCGTCGAGGCGGTGTGCCGCGTCGCCGCCGGCGAACCGATCCTCGCCCCGGCCATCACCCGCCGCCTGCTCGAGCGCACCACCGCCGAGGCCGGCGCCCACACCCGCGCCCGCGGGGCGCTCGCCGCGCTCACCCCCCGCGAACACGCCGTCGCCCTCGCCGTCGGCCACGGCGACACCAACGCGCAGATCGCCGAGACGCTGCACGTCAGCGTCGCCACCGTCAAGGCACACCTGACGCGCATCCTCGCCCGCCTTCAGCTGTCCAACCGCACCCAGCTCGCCCTGCTCGTCCACGACGCCGGCCTCCTCTGAGCGCGTCGGCGGCCGCGGGGGTGCTGGCCGGTCAGCCGGTGGGCGCGGGCGACGGGCCGGGGCAGTAGGGCTGGGCGCCGATCGAGGGGTAGTAGAGAGGAGTGGTAGAGCAGTGCCTCGGACGGCGTGCGGCATTACCGTCCGCGACTGCGGCCGCCTCGGCCGCGTTCCCGTGCGACGGTGCGGCCGCCGCCGTCAGCGGCGCCCGGCCGGGGCTTCGCCGGCCGCGTGCGCCGGCCGGTGGCGGGATTCGCGGCGGCGGGGGTGGCGAGCCAGTGCGTGGGCAGCGGCACCGCGGCCGGCGCGGCGGTGGCCGCGTCGCCGCGGGCCGCATGCAGCTGGGAGGGGGTGAGGAACAGCGCGTCGGTGAGGGTCGCGCCGCGCAGGTCGGCGCCGCGTAGATCCGCGCCGCGCAGGTCGGCGCGGCGCAGATCCGCCCCGCGCAGGTCCGCGCCGAGCAGCAGCCGGCCGGTGAGGTCCGCGCCGCGCAGGTCCGCGCCGGCCAGGCGGGCGCCGACCAGGTCGCCGGCGAGGGCCGGGGGACGGGTGCCGGCGCGCAGCAGGGCGCTGGCCGCGGTGAGCGCGCCGTTTGCGTCGCGGTGCAGGGCGGGCAGGTCGGCGGCGAGCAGCGTGTCCGCGTCCGCGTCGGTGAGGGTGAGCGTGAGCGCCCACACGGCGCGCACCTCGGCGAGCACCGGCCCGGCTCCGCGTGCGGTTCCGGTTGCGGGGACCGTGCGACGCTCGGCGGTGTCGGGCTCGGCGAGGCGGGTCAGGGCTTCGGCGAGATGGTGCAGCGTCTCGTGCAGGGCGCGCATCACGGCGAACGCGTCGAACATCCGCGTCGCGGTGTCGGGACGGGTACGCCAGTCGACGCCGGCGAAGGTGTGCTCGGTGATCCGCTGGCCGGCGCCGAGGCAGTCGAACGCGACACAGCCGTGGAATCCGCGCTCGCGCAGCTCGCCGTGCACCCCGCAGGTGAACGCGGCCGTCAGGTTCCGGCAGGGCACTCCCGGCGGTTTGCTGATCGGGAAGTCAGCGGAGGCGGCGAAGCCGGGAGCGACGCAGCACAGCCCGGCGCAGCGACCGCAGTCCGCGCGCAGCCCGGCCCGCACCGCCGCCACCGCGCTCATCGGCGGCGACGTGGCGGACTGGACGGTGACCGCCGACGCGCTCACGGCCAGCGGTGAGGTGGTGGACGTCGCGCTGGGCGCCGCGGTCGGTGACGGCGCGCAGCCCGCCGGCGGCAGCGGCGCGCTGTGACGTCCGTCGCCGCCGGGGGTGGCGTGGGCGTCGGTCATCACGGGCGGCCTCCTCGACCTCGACGGATATGTCATGCTGGCGGACGCGACAGCGTGCGGAGGAAGCCGGTGGGAATCCGGCGCGGTCCCGCCACTGTCACCGGGGAGCGTCACCGTCCCGGAGGGTCACCTCGCGCGCATCCGTCTCACGCGTGCAGGCGACCCGCCGGCGCACGTCCGGACGCGTGGGACAGGGGACGGACCCGTGGCCCGCGGGTTCGGCGACGGGCCACGGCCGCCGAGCGCGGCTGGAAGGCCGGCGGCGCACGCCGCGATCCGGGAGCCAGGATACTCCGGCTGTCGCGGGCCGATCACCACGGGCGAGGACCCTGGGAGGACTGAGAACGTTGCGCATGCCCGCCCCACCCGCCACATCCGCGGCGCGCCCGCCGGTGCCGCCACGCCGCGCCGCGCACCCGCCGCGCATCCGACCCGCCGGTCGAGGTCGCGCACCCACGACGGCTGGGTCGCCGTCGCGTCCCGCGTCGCGCGCGCACCGGTCGCACCACACGCCGCGGGGACCCGTGCGGCCCTGCGCGTACACCCCGGTCTCGGCGCCGGGTGCGGTCCTGGCGGGCCGGCGGTGGTGAGCGTGAGCTTCCCGCTGGCGGCCGTGGTCGGCATGGACGACCTGCGTCTGGCGCTGCTGCTCAACGCCGTGGACCCGACGCTGGGCGGCGTGCTCGTGCGCGGGGAGAAGGGGACCGCGAAGTCGACGGCCGTGCGCGGTCTCGCCGCCCTGCTCGCCCCCATCGACGTGCTCGCCGGCTGCCGCTTCGCCTGCGACCCGCACACCCCCGACCCGCACTGCCC
>NZ_FZMO01000357.1 GCF_900197875.1 Frankia canadensis
GGCGGAGGGCGTGGGATTCGAACCCACGAGAAGGTGTAACCCCTCTAGCGGTTTTCAAGACCGCCGCCATCGGCCACTAGGCGAGCCCTCCCCACCCACGGACCACGCCCGGCACCCCTGATCGCCGATCGGGGGGTTCCGCGCGCGGGCCGTATCACCGCCGTCTCCGGCTGGCCGCCTCCCAGTATCGCAGCTGGCGGCGCGGTACCGGCGTGGGACGTCACCCATGGCAGGGACCGGTCAGAAAGTGGTCAATGGTCGCCGACACGCGCCGGGCGGGGCCAGGCGTAGTCGTTCAGCCGCTCGCACGCGATGTTGAAGCGGCCGAGGATCTCGGCCAGGCTCCGGCGGTCCTCGTCGCTCCAGTCCGCGAGGATCGTCGCCAGGCTCCCGACGACAACGCCGCGGTCGTCGTGTAGGCGGCGCAGGCCGTCCGGCGTGATCGCCAGCTTGCGGGCCACCCCGCCGTCCGGATCGGGAATGCGCTCGACGAGGCCCGCCTGCAGCATCGCGGCCGTCTGCCGGTTGACGGTGGAGACGTCCAGGGCGAACGCGTCGGCCAGCTGGCCGATGCTCATCGGGCCCTCCACCTCGATCCGGCTGAGCAGCAGGTAGGCCGAGCGGTCGAGAGTGCGCCCGCTGCGCTTGTAGGTCGACGATGGCAGGACGTGATGGCGGGCCAGCAGCATCAGCTCGCGCTCGACGTCCTGTAGATCCTCGGGCACGACTGCCTCCGCCACGCCTGGGGCTCCCACGCCCGCGTCTGATGGTGAGCTACGTCCCAGACTATGCGCAACCCGCACGCATATGCACCCCCCACATAGCATGCATGATGCACATCCGATCGCCGCCATGGCCACCGGCGATCACTCGTCCTCGTCGCGCACCCCGCCCTGCCGGTGCACCCCGCCGGCGCTTCCGGAGGCCTTCATGTCACACGCGTCCGCCGAGCCTCGTGATCGACGCAGGGCCGCCACCGCGACCGGACCGATCATCGGGGCCCTGGCGGTGGCCGGCATCGTGGTCTCGATCATGCAGACGCTCGTGGTGCCGCTCGTCGCCGACCTGCCGGAGCTGCTGGACGCCTCGGCCTCGAACACCGCCTGGGTGGTGACCGCGGCCCTGCTCGGTGCCGCGGTGTCGACGCCGATCCTCGGCCGGCTGGGCGACATGTACGGCAAGAAGCGCATGATGCTGATCAGCCTCGGCATCCTCACGATCGGGTCGGTCCTGGGCGCGCTCACCAGCTCGCTGCTGGTCGTGATCGCCGCCCGGACGCTGCAGGGCCTGTCCCTCGGCCTGGTCCCGCTGGGCATCAGCGTGATGCGCGACGAGCTGCCGCCGGAGAAGCTGGGCTCCGCGCTCGGGCTGATGAGCTCCTCGCTCGGCATCGGCGGCGCGCTCGGCGTTCCGCTCGCCGCCGTCATCGCTCAGCAGTTCAACTGGCACGTGCTGTTCTGGGGGGCGGCCGGACTGGGTCTGCTGACGCTGGCGCTGGTCTGGCGGGTGATTCCGGAGTCGCCGGTGCGCGACACGGGCCACGGCCGCTTCGACTTCGTCGGCGCGGCAGGACTGTCCATCGGCGTCCTGGCGCTGCTGCTGGTCATCTCCAAGGGCAGCGACTGGGGCTGGCTCACCGGCCGGACGCTGGGGGTCGCGGCCGTCGGCGTCGTCGTCCTCGCCGCCTGGGGCGCCTGGGAGCTCCGCTCGCCGAGTCCCCTGGTCGACCTGCGGATCAGCGCCCGCCGGCAGGTGCTGATGACCAACCTGACGTCGGTCGCGATCGGTTTTGCGATGTACGGCGTGTCGCTGGTGATCCCGCAGCTGATGCAGGCGCCGACGGGCACGGGCTACGGCTTCGGTCAGTCGATGGTCGTCGCCGGGCTGTGCTTCGCGCCGTTCGGCGTCGTGATGATGCTGGCCTCGCCGTTCACCGCCCGCGTCTCCAGCGCCTTCGGGCCGAAGACCAGTCTGATGCTCGGCGCGCTGACGATCGGGGTCAGCTACGGGCTCGGCGTGGTCCTCATCCATCACATCTGGCAGATCATCCTCGTGTCGTCGCTGGTCGGGCTGGGGATCGCACTGGCCTACTCGGCGATGCCGGCGCTGATCATGTCGGCGGTGCCGCCGACCGAGACGGCCGCGGCGAACGGGCTGAACACCCTTATGCGCTCGATCGGCACCTCCTCCTCGGCGGCGGTGGTCGGCGTCGTGCTCGCCCACATGACCACGACCTACCAGGGCAGCGCGGTGCCCTCCCTGGCAGGCTTCAAGACGACGTTCATCATCGGCGCGGCCGCGGCCGCGGTGGCGCTCGTGCTCGCCGCGTTCATCCCCGGCCGGCGGGCGTCGGCGCCGGTCGTCATCCCGCCGCAGCGGGACACGGCCCTCACCTCGGCGGAGAACACCGCCCAGGCGGACGCCGTCTCGCCCTGATCGGACCCGACACCTCCACCCACCCACCCGCCGGGGCCGGGGCGGGGTCCGGCCGCCGGCCGGTGTGACCGCTCAACCCACCGGGCATCCAGCCTGGGTGAGCGGCACACCGGACGACCAGCCCCGCACGCGGGACCGGACCCACCCCGAGCTCGACGACGCGACCGTCGACGCCGTTGGGCGGCTCAGCGAGGCACTGGAGTGGGTCGAGCGCGCTCGCGGCGCGCTCTACGAGTTCCACCAGCTGTCCGGGCGGGCCGACCTCACCCTCAGCGCGGCGATCGGCGGGCTGGAGGACGCGGGCCACGCCCGGACCGCGGCGATGGTCCGCGGCCGGCTGCACGGGCGCAACGTGCTGGACGGCCGCTGGACCTTCCAGATCGTCGAGGAGTACGACGAGCTGTACTACCGGCCCTTCGCCGAGGTGGACGAGGAGGTCCGGCGGCGCCTCACCGGGGGCGAACGCCACGTGCACGAGGCCCGGATGAAGGCCGGTGAGCGGGCCAGGGCCGGCCGCGACCTGTGGGGCCGGGGCGCCTGACCGTCCACGGCCAGGGCCCGCACGGCGTCGCCGAGACGTCCCCGCAGCTCCCGCAGGACGGCCAGGTGCTCGGTCCGCTCGACGACGTCGAGGGCGGCGACGGCCGCGTCCGGATCGCCCGCGGCGCACGCGGCCCGGATCCGCGCCAGCGCGCAGTGCCGCGCCGCGGCCAGGTCCCCGGCGTCGGCGGGGAGCGCACCCGCGGGGGCCCGTCGAAGTCGACGAAGACCAGACGAAGACCAGCAGCACGAACGCGCCGAACCAGGCGAACAGGCCTAGCAGCAGCCGGCCGAACAGGTGATATCCGACGGCCAGCACCGCGGGCGCGACGATCGCGGCCCGGGCGGCGCTGCGCGGCAGGTACGGGTTGAGCGCGGCGATGTGCCCGCCAGCCGCCCACCGCGGGGCGCGGGCGAGCCGCGCGGCGGTGGGTCAGGCGTCGCGCCGCTTCGCGAGGAAGCCGGCGACAACGAACAGGCCCACGCAGACCGCGGCGAAGTACACCAGCGATCCCCACGGCCCGAACGGCATGCCCGTGATCACGGCTGGCCCGTCGCTGGTCTCCGGCTGACCGGCGACGATGAAGTTGTTACCGACGGTGAAGGGCAGCCAGTGCTGGATGTTGTCGCCGATCGTCGGGATCGAGGGCAGCAGGTTCTCCAGCAGGAGCAGGTAGACGAGCTCGATCACGATCGCGCCGGCCGACTGCCGGACGATCAGGCCGACGGCGACGGCGAGGACCGCGGACAGCAGGTAGATCAGCCCGACGCCGAACACGTTGCGGTACTCCTGCGCGGTGTCGATCGCCAACGGCGCGTCCGGCTTGATGGCCTTGGCGACCGCCCACGACCCGACCGCGGTGATCTCGCCGACGATCCCCGCCACCAGCCCGACGACCGTGACCTTCGCGAGCAGCGCGGGGGTCCGGCGGGGCACCGCGAGGAACGTCGACCGGATCGTGCTGAACCTGTACTCGGTGGTGACGGCCAGCGTCGCCATCACCATCATCACCACGAGCCCGAAGTTGTAGGCGAACTGTGTGACGCTCGGCGTGAGGTCGTTGAGGTCCCGGGACTTGGTCGTCGCCGCGAAGACCGACGTGAGCCCCACGGTGAGAGCGGTCGCGAGAATCATGCACCACCACGGGGAGCGGGTGGAGAACAGCTTGATCCGTTCCACGGTGAGCAGCGTCATCGGGTGGTGCCTCCCTGCGTCGCCGGGTCGGTCTGGCCCGCGCCCGCCGGCGCCGCGAAGGGGCCCTCGCCCGGCTGGGCCGGCGCGCCCTGGGCCGGCGGCCGCACGGCGCCCGGGGTCCCGAGGCCGCCCGACTGGTACTCCACGTCACCTCCGGTCAGCTGGATGAACGCCTGCTCCAGCGACCCGCGCTGGGCGGACAGCTCGTGCAGCACCAGGCCGACCCGGCCGACAAGCTCGCCCACCTGCTCTGTCGTGCTGTTCGTGACCAGCAGCGCCGCCGGCCCGTCGTCCCCGGCCGGCAGGTCGCGTACGGCCAGACCCTGGCTGGTGAGCACGCCGTGCAGCCGCTGCATCTCCGGCCCGCGGACCCGCACCGACGACTCGGACGCGTTGTCGATGAACTCCCGGGTGCTGGTCTGCGCGATGAGCCGGCCCCGGCCGATGACGACGAGGTCCTGCGCGGTCAGCGCCATCTCGGAGAGCAGATGGCTGGAGACGAACACGGTGCGCCCCTCGCCCGCGAGGCGCTGCATGAACTGCCGGATCCAGAGGATCCCCTCCGGGTCGAGACCGTTGACAGGTTCGTCGAACAGCAGCACCGTGGGGTCGCCGAGCAGCGCGGTGGCGATGCCGAGCCGCTGCGACATGCCGAGCGAGAACCCGCCGGCCCGCTTGCCCGCCACCCCGGTGAGCCCGACGATCTCCAGCACCTCGTCGACCCGCCTGGGCGGGATCCGGTTGGACGCGGCGATCCAGCGCAGGTGCGACCGGGCGGAACGGTTGGGATGCACCCACTTCGCGTCCAGCAGCGCGCCGACCTGCCGCAGCGGGTGGCGCAGCTCGGCGTACCGCTGGCCGTTGATCCGTACCGTGCCGGCGCTCGGGCTGTCCAGCCCCAGGATCATCCGCATGGTCGTGGACTTTCCGGCGCCGTTCGGCCCCAGGAATCCCGTTACCCTGCCGGGCTGCACCGTGAAGGACAGGTCGTTGACGGCGACCGTACGTCCATAACGCTTGGTGAGCCCTTGTGCCTCGATCATTCGCCTCCTTTCGACATACGTCCCTGTATGCACGCGGACGACCGGGTCCCTGCGAAAGCCAGTTCACGTCCGGGTCTCTTACCAGTAACCCGACGGACGTCCATCCGACCTTCCGCCCGCGCGACGCGGATCCCGCGCTCCACCACGCCGACGGCAACTCCCGGCGGCGGCCGGTACAACGCGTGAAACGGCATGGCCACGCATCCCCCACGAACCGCTCCGCCGGGGTTCATCGTCACGGATCCCCCACCCGGCAGGCCAGCCCCACGGCCGGCAGGACCATGTCGTCCTGGCGACAGCCAACCACCGCCCGCGCCGGCCGACCATCGGGCCAGCCCCCGGAATCAGCCGGGTGCCACCCGGCGGATATTCACAACACCCGCCGCTCGGAGAGTATCTCCTCGGCCAGTTCGGATACCCGACGGCGCTCCCCGCGCGCGATCCGGCGCAGTTTCTCGAAGGCGGTTATCGGGTCGGTGCGCATCGTCGCCATGAGATAGCCGACCGCCCGCTCGATGGGCACCCGGTAGTCCAGCGCGTACTGCAGCTGGCGGGCGAGACGGTCGTTGCGGTCCGCGACCAGACCGACCAGCAGCAGATTCTCCAGCACGGCGCCGAAATGAACCATCGCGTCCCGTTCGCTGTCGGTCCACACCCGCGGCCGGTCGTCGGCGACGTTCAGCGTGCCGATCGGCCCGCCGCCGAGACGCACCGGCACGCCGAGGACCGCGCGCACTCCTCCCCGGGCAAGGATCGGCGTGACCCGCGGCCATCGCTCGTCGGCGGCGATGTCGTTCGAGACGACCACCTCGTCGATGATGAACGACTCGACGCACGGGCCCTCGCCGTACTCCTCCTGGGCGCGCTCAAGCAGAGCTCCCCTGCTGTCGGAGGCGGCGATGCTGCGCAGCGCGCGGTCCGCGTCGACCAGCAGCATGCCCGCGCCGGCCAGCCCGAAGATCTCGGTGACGGCCCGGACCACCTCGCCGACCAGCCTGCCGAGCTCGATCTCGCTGGGCGCCAGGTGATGCAGCCTGGTCAGGCTCGCGTCCAGCTTCGCCCTGTCGATCTCCACGATGCCGCTCCCGCCGTGCCGCCCGTCAACCCGCGCCCGCCGCCCCTCCGCGCTCACATCCCATCCGACCGAACGCCGCCGCCGGACGCCAGCGGGACGCCAGCCGGACGCGGAGCGGCTAGGCCCGGGCACCGCCCGTGCCGGTATCGCCCGACTCCGAACGCTCCGGCCCCGGGCCGGCTTCGACACCCTCAGCCGGCGCCGGGCCGGCGTCGACGCCCGCGGGCCGGCGCGACCAACGGCGACGGCGAACCCCGACGTCCACCTGGCGGCGCACGGTCCCCTCGAGCGCCGCCGACCGCTCGGCCTCGATCGAAGAGCTGATCATAGAAAGCAGGCGGGCCCGCTCATCCGTACTCATCCCCACCATCAGGCTCGCGACCAGCTCCGCATCGCCATCGATGGCGACGGCCGCAGCCTCGGTCGGCATCGGCGGGAGCGGCGCGCTGGCGCCGTCCCGGGTAGCGGGAATCGTCGCGGCAGGCTCGTCAGTACTGTCTGCGGGCATGCGTCACTCTCCGTGACTCGGCCGCAGACACAGGGCAGGCGAATTGATCGGTTGCCGCCCAGATTACCGCACCCGGGCAGGCCCGGTGGGTCCGTCGTCAGCCGTTGATCGCTTCGGCGAGCAGCGCCCACTGAGCGCGCGGCAGCTCGCCCGGGGTGTCGGTGAGCACCTGCACGGCGACGTGGTCGGCCCCGGCCTCGTGATGCTCGGCGATGCGGGCGAGCACCGAGTCCAGGTCCCCCCAGGCGACGACGGCGTCGACGAGACGGTCCGAGCCCGCGCCAACGAGATCGTCGTCGGTGAACCCGAGCCGGCGCAGGTTGTTCGTGTAGTTCGGCAGCCCGAGGTAGATGGACAGGGACTGGCGGGCGATGGCGCGGGCACGCTCGGCGTCGGTCTCCAGCACGACCTTCAGTTCGGGGGCGAGCAGCGGGCCCGGCCCCATGATCTCGCGGGCCTGGCGGGTGTGCTCGGGGGTGACCAGGTACGGCAGGGCACCCGCCGTCCGCTCGGCGGCGATCCGCAGCACCCGCGGACCGAGCGCGGCGAGCACGTGGTCCTCGCGAGGCACGCCGAGCTCGTCGAGCGTGTCCAGATAGTCGAGCAGCACCCGCACCGGCTTCTCCCAGCGCCGGCCCGTCATCTTCTCGACCGGGTCGCGATGCCCGACGCCGAAGCCGAGCAGCAGCCGGTCGGGGTGCGCCTTGGCGAGCATCGCGTAGTGGTCGGCGACGATGTCCGCCTTCTCCGTCCAGATGTTCAGAATGCTCGTGCCGACCGCGAGCCCTTCAGTGCCATCCAGGATGGCCGCGGGGAGCTCCAGGTCCCCGCTCGCCGCACCGATCCACACCGTCGGGATACCCATCGCCGCCACCTCGACGGCGATCTCCGTCCGCGTCCGGACATCGGTCGGCCACTGCCGCTGAGCTGCCCAGAGCCCGATCCTGCCGACTTCAAGTACCACGACGAGCCCCTTCCGCGCAGGGAACTGCGACTGTCCGCATCAACACCCCATCACATTTGCTACCCCGTGCACACGCCCACTATGTCCGCAGCTTTCGCCGACCCGGCACCTCGGGCCCGCCCGCGCGGCCACGCCGGGGAGCGCGCGGGCCATGGTCGTGCGGGCGGGGGCCACGCGGAGTGCGCGGTCAGGGGGTCGTGGCCGCCGGCACCTCCGGCACCGCGGTGGTCTGCGACTCGGCGGCCTGCGGACGCAGGTCCTCGAGGGAGAGCTGGTGTGTCGGCGGCTCGGGGAGCACGAGCCGGGAGGTCACCGTCAGATCGGCCGCCACGTGCAGCAGTTCACCGCTGTCCATGAGCCGCCAGCGGGGGTCCTCGTCCATCCGCTCGCTCTCCACCACCACGGCCGGCAGATCAAGCAGGTCGAGGGACCGTACCCGGATCTCGCTGAACGGGCTGGCGTGGTCGAGATGGCGCGCGTTGCGCCCGCCCGCGTCACGGCGCAGCACGTACAGGCTGTTCGTGTCCGGATACCGCAGCGCCCACAGCTCACGGCCGGTGATGAGGATCATGTTGATGGAGTAGAGCGGCAGGTTGCCCGCGACCCACCGGGCCGCGGCCGTGATCCCCGCGCCGACGTCCCCGCCACGGGCGGCGATCTCGCGGCTGACCAGCGCGAAGAACCGCTCGGAGTCGGTGTCGCCGAACACGTCGGAGCAGGCCGGGCCGAGCTCCGCGTCCAGGGTGCCCAGACCCTCGATCACGCCGTTGTGGGCGAAGATCCGACCGTTCCGGACAAAGGGATGGGTGTTGGCGTCGACGGCCCGCCCGGTCGAGGCATGCCGGACATGCGCCACGAAGGTCGACGACACCACCTCCTGGGACTCCCGGGCGAAGGCGGTGTCGGCCCGGCTGCGGATCGCCTGCCTGACCACGTGCGGGACGCCGTTGACGTCGAAGGCGCCGAGTCCCGCGCCGTCCGGCGTGCGCCGCTGCGCCGCCCGGGGACTGTCCGGCGCGTCGAGCAGCCAGAACGTGGCCTGGACGCGCGCCGGCCCACTGCTCATCGCGAACAGGTGACACATGGACGCCCTCCCTGACGATGTTGACGGATCCGTCGCCCGACCCGACAGGAGGTTACGTTCCGTAACCAGCCTGGCCTGCTCCGACCGGCCGCCCGGCCGCCCGGGCTCGACGCGGACGTTCCGTTCCGTCGCCCTGTTCCCGCCGAACTGTCGGCTACTCCCGCTCGGCCCGACATTTCTGGACAACGGCCCGGACCGACCCGGCGTCCAGACCGACTCTTCCCTTTCGTAATGTTTACCTGTTCACTCCGCCGGACACGATCACCACCATCGCGCCGCGAGTAGGTGCCGCAGCCTGCCCCCGCCCGTTCGGGCCAGGACGCGATGACCACCCGATGATGGCCTGATCCGGCTAACCCGGCCGAAATGTATGTTATCCGGACGTAATACTCCAAACCAGGTTCCCCTCCGCCATCACTGCACATCCCAACGGGACCCGGCCGTGGAGCAACGGAGGCGATCGGGGCCAGAACGGGCACCCACGGGCCGACAGCCGACAGGCGTCCAGAAGCTGAACATCGCAGACTCGATCGGGCCGTTCTTCACAAAACGGCGTTCGCGTTTCCTTAAGATTTGCCAGAGCGGTCGTGGGGACGGGTAACGTATCCCCACCATTACCCCCACATGTCGGCGATCGGGCGGTGGAACGGAGACGCGTGACTACTCCGACAGCGCGGTCCGCCGGCTTCCGAGGCCGCGAACTCCGGCGGTCCGGTTCGGCCGGTGTCTGCGGGGGCGTAGCGGTGCGTCACGTTCGGGTGGGCGGTTCGTCCGGCCATGACCGTCATACGGTCGCTCTCCGCATCAGGGCTGTTCCCACAGGTTGTCACTCCGTCGGCGTACCGTCCCGACGGACGACGCCCTCGCGGCGACGGTCCGTGAGCGCGGTCATGACCGTGAGGACGGCAGGCGGGCAGGAAAGGCACACAGGCTCGGCGCGCGGCACCGGACAGGCGGCCGCGGGGCGAGTCGGCGGGAGACGACAGGAGTGCCTTGGATGAGGTTTCACGACCAGGCACACGGGGGCCGGAGTCTCTGATGGTGGATTCGATGCGATCACTACACGCTCTGTGCATCGTGTTCCTCTGCGAGCAGTTTCCACCGGTGGTCTGGGACGGCGCGGGCAGCTACACCGCGACGCTCGCCATCGCGCTGGCGAAGCTCGGCCACGAGGTGCACGTGGTCTGCGCACAGGGTCACAAGGTCGTCGACTCGGTGCAGGACGGCGTACACGTCCACCGGCGCCCGCTGCTGCGGGTCCCGGTCAGCCGTGGGCTCGGGCCGGTGGGCACCCGCCTGCGCGGGCCGCTGTACCCACGGGATTCGATCAGTCTGCGGGCGAGCCTGCCGCTGTCATACACGTTCTGGATGCGCCGGCTGAACCTGCGCCCGGACGTCATCGAGACGCAGGACGGCGAGACACGCGGCCTCATCCAGGCCGTGTCGCACTCGCGGCCGCTCGCCATCCATCTGCACTGCCCGACGATGCTCACCGTCCGGCTGGCCGGCGCGCCGATCGGCCCGAAGGGCCGGCTCGCCGACCGTCTGGACCGCATGTCCGCCGACCTGGCGGATGTGGTGACCTCGCCGTCGCAGCTGCTCGTCGACACGCTGCGGGAACGCGGCTGGCTCGACGGACGGGCCGTCGAGGTCATCCCCAACCCGTTCGACGCGGTGCCGTGGCTCACCGTTCCCGACGTCTCCGGCACGACGCCGACCGTCGCCGCGATCGGCCGCCTGGAGGCCTACAAGGGCGTCGACGTGCTGCTCGACGCGTCGGCCCGGCTGCGCGCCGCCGGCGTCGAGCACCGGCTCGTGCTCGCCGGCCGTCCCGCCGGACTGATCAACGGGATGGCGGCCGGTACCTGGCTCGACCGCCGGGTCCGCGAACTCGGGCTCGACGTGGAGTTCACCGGCCACCTCTCCGGCGACCAGATCCGCGAGGTCTACCGCCGGGCCCGGGTCGTCGCGGTGCCGAGCCGCTTCGAGAGCTTCTCCATCGCGGCCGCCGAGGCGATGGCGGCCGGCCGGCCGGTGGTCACCACGACCCGCACCGGCGTGGCGCCGTTCGTCGAGCGCTGGGGCGCCGGCGCCGCGGTCCCGCCCGGGGACCCGGAGGCGCTGGCCGCCGCGCTCGCGCCGTACCTGCTCGATCCCGCCCGCGCTGCCGTCGTGGGCGCGCAGGGTCGCACCGGGGTGCGGGAGATCGACCCGATGACGATCGCCCGCCGCAAGGAGGACGCCTACCGGCGCGCCATCGTCCAGTTCGAGCAGGTCGGCGTCCGCCGGCGCGGGCGCTGGCGCGGTGTCCAGCCGCTGGCCCTGCCCGCGGCGGCGTCGCCGGGCAATGTGGCTGGGCCGGACGGCGCCACGGCGGCGGACCCGCAGGCGCCCGTCTCCCCCAGGTCCGGCCCGGCCGCGATCGTCGTGCCGACCACCACGCCGAACCTTCTTGCCGCCTCGGAGGCGGCCAGCCCCGCGGGCCCCGCGCCGCGCGGCGAGCAGCGGCGAACCGGCTGACACCGAAATCGCCGATATCAGGCCCGCTCACGCCGGCGCAGCGGCTCTGACCGGGTAGCGTCGATCTACCCGCTGGCGCCGGGTCGTGCCCGGCGCTCGGTCGTCGCCCCGACCGGGCCGCTGGACCGCCACGGGCGGGGAAAGTCCAGGTGGCGAAGCGCGCCCGCCTGGACGTAGACCTCGTATCGACTCTGCAGGGTGGCCAGCAGCGGTCCCGTCACCGGAGTGCCGGCATCCTCGCCGGCCGCGCCCCCGGCCGACGGAGCTCCGCCCGGATCACCGGCGCCGACCTGGGTCACGTGCTCGGCGAGCGCGCGGCGCTGCCGCGTTCGCAGCCCCCGGGCGTCGACGAGCAGGGGACGCGCGTCGCCCAGCCGGCGGAACGGCTCGACGAGCAGCCGGCTCACCGACCTGTCCCGCGTTCCGTAGCCGCGGGTCCAGGGCCAGTGCGTCCACAGCCAGACCGTGTACTCCAGCACCTGGCCGGCGAACCCGGTGGCCGCGACGGCCCGGCGCGCCGCCTCGTGCGTCGCGTCATGATCCGGATGGCCCTCGCAGGACGTGGGCACCAGGATCTGCGCGGGCCCGCGCGCCCGGATGATCTCGGACAGCCGGCCGGCGATGGCATCGAGATGCTCGCCGAGCTCGGAGTCGGGGAAGCCGAGGAAGAGCACGTCCGTCTCGCCGACGCCGAGCGCCGCGCACGCCCGCCGCGTCTCGCCCGCCCGCACCTCGACCAGCTCGGCCGGCGGCAGCGTCACCGGCTCGGCCCTGGCACCGTCCGAGACGATCACGATGGTCACCGGCGTCCCGACGGCGCGCTTGCGCATCACCGCCACCGCGCAGCCCAGCGTCTCGTCGTCGGGATGCGGTGCCACCACCAGGCAGGACGACCGGGCCATGGCCGCGGTCAGGTCGGTGCCACGCCGGGTCCAGGCCCAGCGGAACGCCGAGCGGGCCAGCACCATCACCTCGGACTTCGCGGTCCGCGGATCGCGCCGCACCGACTGCCACGCCGTCGTCATCGTCACCGTGACCGCCTCCCCTCGACAGCTCGGGACCCTAGCGTCCCGCGTCTGCCCGACCGTGTCCGACACCCGGCCGAAACGGATCCCCGCATGCCAATCCCGGAATTCGTGCTGCCTGGCCGCAACGCGCCCACCGCGTGCCCCTTCAGCATGCCCGGTGGGACAGCGCTCCCCGGCCCCGGCCCCGATCACCACGCGCGGTGACATCACGCAGTTCACGCGCGGTGGGCAGGGCCTCGTACGCCCCCGGCCGTGCCACGGTGAGGGCCGCGGCGAGCAGCGCCGCACGGACCGCCTCGTCCGGCGGCTGGCCCGCGACCAGCCTCGCGGCGAACACCGCGGTGAACGCGTCGCCGGCGGCCGTGGTGTCCACGACCGCGGCGGGCGGCGCCGGATGATGGGTGCTCCGTTCGGCGGTGTGCAGGACGCATCCCCGGGCGCCGAGCGTGACGCAGACGGTCGGCACGCCGAGCCGGTCCGCGACCGCCGCGGCGAGCTGCAGGGCGGCGCCGGCCGCGGCCGGGTGCGCGCCGAGCAGGGCACGCGCCTCGGACTCGTTCGGCACGAGCACGTCGACCTGTTCCCAGGGCACCTCGTCGAGCAGGCCCGCGTCCCGTACGGTCGGCGCCGGGTCGACGATCACCCGGGCGTCGGCCTTCGCCGCCGCGGTCACGAGATCGGGCACCGCCCAGGGGAACTCGAACGTCACCAGAGCCGCGTCGACGTGGCCGCCGCTCGCGCCGACGGCGCGGGCAAGGTCATGACCGGTGCCCGCGAGCTCATCCGGCACCCGCCAGACCACCGCTTTCTCGCCGTCACCCCGGGTGTGCACAACGCAGACCGGGGTCGGCGCACCCGGGCGCACCGCCATCGCGGACACCTCGACGCCCTCGGTGACCAGCACCGACCGGATGGCCACGCCGACCGGGTCCCGCCCGACGGCCCCGACCGCGGCGACCTGGAGACCGAGCCGCGCCAGCGTGACGGCCTGGTTGAACGCCTTGCCCCCCGGCACCATCCGCATCGCGTCGGCCCGCAGGTACCGTCCCCAGGCCGGCAGATCCGCGGCCTCGATCAGACAGTCCAGCACGAACGCCCCCGCGACCACGAAGCGTGGCGGGAGGTCGCCCTCTCCGACACGCTCGGTACTCATCTCGCCCCGGGGCCGCTCCTCGATCGCGCATCCACCTCCGCCTGGCGCACCGTCACCCGGTCGCTCCGCCCTTCGAGTACCGTCACCAATCCACACAAAGCCTCATATAAGGACCCGTCATCGGCGACCAACCCGCTACGCACCCACCGTAGTCACCCCAAGATCGTTCGGAAGAGTTGCCTGTACCGGCCGGGACGCCATCGGCGGTCACGTGCAGGCATGGCAGGGGCCCGGGGCCCGGGCCCGGGGCCCGGCGGGCGTGAGGAGCTCCACGCCACGAAGCGACTACACCGCAGCACCGACGATCGGTGCCTGCACCTCGGGCATCCGGGCCCTGTGCGGCGCGGCTTCACAAAGACCGCGCAGAAAGGCGCGTGGGCGCGTTGTGGGACTCGGGGTGACGTTCGTTCGTGCCCTCGTCCAGGCATGGTTGGCCCGTGGATGGCTCGCAGCCCGATCACGGCCGGCCGGAAAGACTTCGTCCTTGGCCAGAAAGCGTCCCCAGGCCAAGGACGGAAAGACTGGAGCGGGCGACGGGAATCGAACCCGCGTTGCAAGCTTGGGAAGCTCGTGTTCTGCCTCTGAACTACGCCCGCGTGGTACATGCGCATCATACAGGAGGCCCAGGCCACCGAAGCGTGGGGATCGCCGGTGACGGTCAGCCGTCCACGGCACCCACTATGCGCCCTCTGCTCGCTCCTCCTCGGCTGTTCCCGCCGCCACCGGTGCTCGCCCACCCGCCCGCGCTGGAGCCCGCGCCCGAGGCAGGCTCGGTTCCCCCGCCCGACTGGCGCTGGAACCGCAGCGGCTCGCGCCCGGCCGGCTGCCGGGGCGGGGTCGAGCACCGGCGGGGGCGGGACGTCCAGGCTGACCGGCTCGTCGGGCTGGACGCGCACCGTCTGACCGTGGTGGATCAGGGTCATGGCGGGCCCGTCGGAGAGGGTGTAGGTGGCGGTCGCGTCGGACACCTCGACCCGCAGGCGGCGGCCGCGCACGAGCAGGCCGAAGGCGAGTCGGGTGAGGCCCTCGGGAAGGCGGGGTGCGAAGGCGATGACCTGGCCGCCGTCGCGCAGGCCGCCGAAGCCCTCGACCAGGGCGATCCAGCTGCCGGCGAGAGAGGCGATGTGCAGGCCGTCGCCGGTGTTGCGCTCGATGTCGCGCAGGTCCATCAGCGCGGCCTCACGCAGGTAGTCGTGCGCGAGGGAGAGATGGCCGCATTCGGCGGCCATGACAGCCTGGCAGCAGGCCGAGAGGGACGAGTCCCGCACGGTCAGAGCTTCGTAGTAGGCGAAGTTGCGAATCTTCTCGTCGTCGGTGAACGACTCTCCGCATCGCTGCATCGCGAG
The DNA here is from genome assembly GCF_900197875.1 of Frankia canadensis. Taxonomy (GTDB): domain Bacteria; phylum Actinomycetota; class Actinomycetes; order Frankiales; family Frankiaceae; genus Frankia; species Frankia canadensis. The sequence continues at coordinate 14,893 of NZ_FZMO01000357.1, forward strand.
CACCAGATCGGCCTGCTTGACGACCTGCTTGCGATAGAGATCGAAGTAGGGAAAGTGCAACAGCAGGGGATACTGATCCGCCGTGGTGTGTTCGAAGTCCCAGACCTGGTGTTCGGTGAAGCCCTCGGACTGTGGGTGGACGCCGAGGTTCGGGTCGTAGGGAATGAACATGTCCTCGGCCGCGTCCCGCCAGCTCGCGGTGACCTCCGCGTCCACGCCGAGCTCGGCGGCGAGGTCGGGATGGCGGCGCGCCGCCTCGGCGGCGGCGAGCAGGTTCCGCTTCGCCATCAGGTTCGTGTAGACGTTGTTGTCGGCGATCGCCGAGTACTCGTCGGGCCCGGTGACGCCGTCGATGCGGAAGCGTCCCTCGAGGTCGTGGTGGCCCAGCGAGCGCCACAGCCGGGCGGTCTCCACGAGCAGTTCCAGGCCGACCTCGCGCTCGAAGCGGTCGTCCTCGGTGACGTTGACGTACCGGGCGACCGCGTCCGCGATGTCGGCGTTGACGTGGAACGCCGCCGTCCCCGCCGGCCAGTATCCCGAGCACTCCTCGCCGTGGATCGTCCGCCAGGGGAAGGCCACACCCCCCAGGCCGAGCAGCTCGGCGCGTTCCCGGGCCAGCGGCATCGTCGTGTGCCGCCAGCGCAGCGCGTCCGCGGCGGCGTCCGGCGCCGTGTAGGTCAGCACCGGCAGCACGTACGACTCGGAGTCCCAGAAGGCGTGCCCGTCGTAGCCCGGCCCGGTCAGGCCCTTGGCCGGGATCGCGCGCCGCTCGGCCCGCGCCCCGGCCTGCAGGACTCCCAGTAGCGCGAACCGGACGGCCTGCTGGACCTCGGGATCGCCGTCCACCTCGACGTCGGCACGCTGCCAGAACGCGTCGAGGTACTCCTTCTGCTCCCGCACCAGCCCGGCCCAGCCGGTCTGGCGGGCGGCGACGAGGGCGGCCACCGCCTGGTCGCGCAGCGCCGGCAGGGACCGCTGCTCCGACCATCCGTACGCGAGCCACTTGACCATCCGCAGCTTCTGGCCGGGCATCAGTACCACGGTGGCCGTCACCCGCCCGGCATCCGGCTCACTCTCCGCCGAGACGGCCAGCGAGTCCGGGCCCTCGAAGTGATGGTCGATCGCCGCCGCCACCCGGATCTGGCTGTGCCGGGTGATGTGCACCGTCTCGGCCCTGGTGCCGCTGGCCAGGTGCCGCTCGGAGATCAGCGGTGACTCCAGCACGGCGGCCGCCCGCGGATCCCCGCGCCACACCGGCAGCTGCTCGTTGGCGACCAGCTCCGACTGGACGACGATCCGGGTGGGATCGTCGAGCGCCTCCACCTCGTAGTAGAAGGCCGCGATCGACCGCTGGGAGAACGAAACCAGGCGTTCCGTGTGCACCCGGATCCGCTGGCCGGCCGGCGAGAGCCATTCCGCGTCCCGGCTGAGCAATCCCTCCCGGAAGTCGATCACCCGCTGGTGGGAGCGCAGGTCGCCGTAGCGGATGTCGAAGGGCTCGTCGTCCACCAGCAGTCGGACGAGCTTGCCGTTGGTGACGTTGATGACCGTCTGGCCGGACTCCGGATAGCCGTAGCCGGCCTCGGCGTAGGGCAGCGGGCGCAGTTCGTGCACGGAGTTCAGGTAGCTGCCGGGCAGGCCGTGCGGATCTCCCTCGTCGAGGTTGCCGCGCAGGCCGATATGGCCGTTGGAGAGCGCGAAGAGCGACTCGGACCGGCCGAGATCGTCGAGGTCAAGCCCGGTCTCGCGCAGTGACCAGGGCTCGATCAGGTAGCTCGCCTTGTCGATCATGCCTGGCCTCGCCCCCGGGCGGCCGCCTCGCGCAGCTCGGACAGATCCCGCACGACGACGTCCGCGCCGTACGCCCGCAACGCCTCGGCGTGCCCCGACCCGACCCGGTCGACGCCGACGACGAAGCCGAATCCCCCGGCCCGGCCGGCCTCGACGCCAGCCAGCGCGTCCTCGAAGACGGCGGCCCGCTCCGGCGTCACACCGAGGGCCCGCGCGCCGGCGAGGAAGGTGTCCGGCGCAGGCTTCCCGGCCAGGTGGTCGTGCTCCGCGACCGTTCCGTCGATGATCGCGTCCATGAACCGCTCAAGATCGACCGCTCGCAGCACCGCACGGCAGTTCGCGCTGGCGGAGACCACCGCCCGCGGGATTCCGCGCGCGACGACCTCCTGGAGATAGGCCACCGAGCCGGGATAGACCTCGACGCCGTCCGCCTGGATGCGTTGCTGGACGAGATAGTTCTTCCGGTTGGCCAGGGCATGGATCGTCAGGGCGGACGGCGGATCGTCCGCGGTGCCCTCGGGCAGGCGGATGTGGCGGGAGTCGAGGAAGGCGCGGACCCCGTCGACGCGAGGCCGGCCGTCGACGTGCTCGCCGTAGTCATGGTCGAGATCGAAGGGGACGAACGGGTCGCCGGACCGGCTGGCCCAGTTCTCCAGGAACTCGTCGAACATCTCCTTCCACGCCGCCGCGTGGACGGTCGCCGTGTTCGTCAGCACACCGTCGAGATCGAACAGGCATGATCCGACGTGATCGGGTAGCCCGAGCATTGTTCTCCCGCCTGTGTCCGCGTCGTTCCCGTCGCCCGCTGGCCGCCACCGGCCGGAAGCCCCGTCCCCCTCGGGTGTTCCGGCGCGAGCAAGGCTCTCCTACCCCCGTCACGCTACGTCCCAACGTGAGGAACAACGGGCGGCCGGTGAAGATCGACGGCGCATGCTCTAACGTCCACGGCGTGCTGCTGTCCGACCGGGACATCCGGGCCGAGATCACCGCGGGCCGGGTCCGTCTCGAACCCCACGACCCCGACCTGATCCAGCCATCCAGCATCGATTTGCGACTGGACCGCTGGTTCCGGGTCTTCGCCAACCACCGGTACAGCCACATCGACCCCTCCATCGAGCAGGAGGACCTCACCGAGCTCATCGAGCCCGACGGGGACGAACCGTTCGTGCTGCATCCCGGCGAGTTCGTGCTCGGCTCGACGCTGGAGGTCGTCTCCCTGCCCGACGACCTCGCCGGCCGGCTGGAGGGCAAGTCGAGCCTCGGGCGCCTGGGGCTGCTGACCCATTCGACGGCGGGCTTCATCGACCCGGGCTTCTCCGGGCACGTGACCCTGGAGCTGTCGAACGTCGCGACACTGCCGATCAAACTGTGGCCGGGGATGAAGATCGGCCAGCTGTGCCTGTTCCGACTGACCTCGCCCGCCGAGCACTCGTACGGCTCGGCGATCTACGGCTCCCGTTACCAGGGTCAGCGTGGTCCGACGCCGTCGCGCGCCTACCGGGACTTCACCCGCTGGCCCATTCGCAACGGCCAGAACCCGCCAGCCTGACCGCACTCGGCGCGGCGGGTCGCCACCATGCCGGCCCGTCGCCACGCCGGCTGCCCGGACGCGGTGACGACCGGACGAGGTGACGACCGGACGAGGTGACGACGAAGGCCCAGGGCGGCGCGCCATCGACGCGCTGCCCTGGGCCTCAGGGTCGGGGAACGGCTACCGGATCAGGCGACCGGCTCGGCGGGAGCGGGCTCCGCCGGGGCCGCGGGCGCCAGGGAGCGCGCCAGCAGCTGGGACACGTCGAGCACCTCGACGCTCTCCTTCGCCTCACCCGCAAGCTTCTTCTCGGTGACAGCGTCGGTGAGCATCACGATGCAGAACGGGCAGGCGGTCGACACGACGTCCGGGTCGAGGCCGAGGGCCTCCTCCATGCGGTCGACGTTGACCCGCTTGCCGATCTTCTCCTCCATCCACATCCGCGCGCCGCCGGCGCCGCAGCAGAAGCCGCGGTCCTTGCAGCGGTGCATCTCCTGGCCGCGGATGCCGGGGATGGCCTCCAGGATCTCCCGCGGCGGCGTGTACACCTTGTTGTGCCGGCCGAGGAAGCACGGGTCGTGGTAGGTGACCGACGACTCCACCGGGGTGACCGGGACCAGCTTGCGCTCCTCGACGAGCTTGCCGAGCAGCTGGGTGTGGTGGATGACCTCGTACTGGCCGCCGAGCGAGGAGTACTCGCGGGCGAGGCTGTTGAAGCAGTGCGGGCAGGTCGCGACGATCTTCTTGACGCCCGTCTCGTTCAGCAGCTCGATGTTCGCCTTGGCAATCTCCTGGTACAGATACTCGTTGCCGAGACGCCGCGCCGGGTCACCGGTGCAGGATTCGTTCGTGCCGAGGATCGCGAACGACACGCCCGCCGTGTGCAGCAGCTCGGCGAACGAGCGGGCGACCTTCTTGGCCCGGTCCTCGATGGCGCCGGCGCAGCCGACCCAGTACAGGTACTCGACGTCGTCCGGGATCCGCTCGCCGTCATCGAGGATTCGCACCTCGAACGGCAGGCCCTCGGTCCACTCGGTGCGGGTCCGCGGCGAGACGCCCCAGGGGTTGCCGTTGTTCTCGAGGTTGCGCAGCATGACGCCGGCCTCGGACGGGAACGCCGACTCGATCATCACCTGGTAGCGGCGCATGTCGACGATGTGGTCGACGTGCTCGATGTCCACCGGGCACTGCTCGACGCAGGCGCCGCAGTTGGTGCACGACCACAGCACGTCGGGGTCGATGACCCCGCCCTCCTCGGCGGTGCCGACGAGCGGGCGGTCGACCTGCGGCTGCCCCGGCTGCGGGACCCGGCCAAAGCCGGACTCCGGCACGCCGTGGTGCGCGTGCGCGTCCTCCTCGACCCCGGTGACGGCCTTCGGCGCCTCGGCACCCTCGCCCTCACCCGCGCCCTTGGTGGCGAGCAGGTACGGCGCCTTGGCGAACAGGTGGTCGCGCAGGTCCATGATGATGAGCTTCGGCGAGAGCGGCTTGCCGGTGTTCCACGCCGGGCACTGGCTCTGGCACCGCCCGCACTCGGTGCAGGTGGAGAAGTCGAGCATCGCCTTCCAGGAGAAGTCCTCGATCTTGCCGACGCCGACGATCGGCTCCTCCTCCTCCATCAGCTTCTCGATGTCGGGGGTGGTCGCCAGCGGGCCGAGGGCGACCGGCTCCCGCTTGAGCACGACGTTGAGCGGCGCGAGCCCGATGTGCAGGTGCTTTGAGTAGACCACCAGCACCGAGAAACCCATGATCACGGCGATGTTGAGCAGCAGGAACGCCGTCTCGATGTTCTCGTTCGCGTCGTGCGAGAGTCCGGAGAAGATCCGGCTGACCACGTAGGAGGCGAAGGCCCACTTGGTCTGACCCTGCGGCAGGTTGCCGGTGTTCCACTGCGCGCCGCGGTAGACGAGCAGAGTCACGATGACCGCGGTGATCAGGCCGAGGATGACCCAGGCCGGGCCGGTGTGCGACCCGTAGAACCGGGACTTGCGCTCCAGCCGCGACGGTGCGTTGCGCACCCGGATGACGGTGAACGCGGCGAGGCCGGCGAGCACCGCGACGGAGAAGAAGTCCTCCAGAAACCCGATGGCCGCCCAGTGGCCGAACAGCGGGATGTGGAAGTCGTCGTCGAACAGGCCGCCGTAGGCCTCGATGACGGTGAGCAGCAGGATCGTGAAGCCCCAGAAGGTGAAGAAGTGGGCCAGACCCGGCACCGACCACTTCAGCAGCTTGCGCTGCCCCCCGACCTCACTGATCTCGGTCCAGATGCGGCGGGGCAGGTCGTCCAGCCTGCCCTCGGCCGGCTGCCCCGACCGGATCAGCCGGAACAGCCAGAACACCCGGCGCCCGGCAACCGCGAGAGCGATCAGCGTGATCGCTCCACCGATCGCAATTCTCACAGCATCCTCCATCTGGACCCACCGTCACGGGCGAGCCTACTCGTACCGGTCAGTAACATATGGGGCGAGTGAGGCGCGCCACCCGCCGGGCGCGCTACAGCCCGTCTACCCGCCAAATCTCACCCTCCGAATCCATAACGAGACAATGGATGAGCATCGGGGGCGACGGCTTCACCGCCTCCACCCGACCCTGCCACGACGTGGTCCGAGCGGCCCGACATAGGGGGTCCGAAGGTCCGATCACCCGCGCGAGACCGGCGGGACTGCTACTTTCAGTGGCAGACACCCAACCGACGCGCAACGCCCGGCATCGTCACGACCCGCGCCACCCCACGTCGCGAAGGCACCCCATCCGATGATGTCAACCCTTGTGCTACAAGGTCGATCGACGCACCATAGGGTCGGCCTTTCGCCCATGGTGACCGGGCGATCGAACGTCCCGCGGTGCCCGCTCCGCTGAGGCATCCGCGGGCCTCGTGCCAGCGCTGTCGCGACGACGCCCGGCGTACCCGGCGGGCGGGCCCCAACCCACGTTGACGAACCCTGCGAACCATGGTGGGCACGATGGCGACGATCACACGGCCGACGACGATGACCCGAGTCGGCCGTCCCGGGCACTCCCTGCAGACCGAGTACCAGCGGGCCCGCGAGAACCAGGCACTGGTCCGGCGCGACCGGCTGGCCCGGCAGATCCCCCGCACGGCGGTGCGCTCCGCCGTGGTCGGACTCGTCCTCGCGCTCGTCATCGCGTTCGGGGTCGGCCAGCCCGGCCTCGCCATCCTCGTGTTCTTCCTGGTCTTCCTGGCCTGGCCAGCGGGGATCATGGTCGTGTCGTTCGGCACCGCGCCGGACATCGAGCTGCTGCGGGAGGGCGCCGAGGCCGAGCGCAAGACGGCCCGTGCCATCGCCCGGCTGCGCCGCAACGGCTACCTCATCCTGCATGACCGCGCGGTGCCGTACTCGGAGGCGACGATCGGCCACCTGCTGATCGGGCCCGGCGGCGTGATGGTTCTGGGCAGCGACAACAGCAAGGGCACCCTGCGCTACACCAAGGGCGGCGCGGTGTGTGACGGCGAGTCGCTCAAGCCGGTCATCGACCGGGCCTCCTGGCTTGGCGGCGAAGTCCGCAGCCAGATCCGCGCGGCGCTGCCGATGCTCAAGATCCCGGTCAGCCCGATCCTGGTGATGGTCGAGGCCAACGTCCTGTGGAGCGACGGCGCGCTGGACGGCGTCACGATCATCAGCATCAAGGACGTCGCCAACTTCATCCGCAAGAAGCCGGGGCGGCTCAATCCGGGCGAGGTCCGGCAGATCATCGCCGCCGCCGAGCGCCTGTTCCCGGCCTTTTCGGCGAACCGGCTGGCCGACCAGGTCACCGTCGACCGCGACCAGTGGCTCACGCTGATGGACGCGCTGCGGACCATCCGCGAGCGCGACGGCGACGCGAGCGGCATGCTCGACCGGCTCGCCCAGATCGAGGCGGACCTCGGCCGGCAGGCGGACGTCGACGCCCGCGCCGGCATGCCGCTGGCCATGCCGGGCCAGGCCACCGGTGGCGCCGAGACCACCGAACTCGGCGCGGACGAGATCACGCCCGACGACGAAGGACCGGCGGGCACTGGCCCGATCGCCTCGATCGGGCTGGCGGGCACCGGCCGCGCCGGCCCCCGGGCCCGGCGCGGACGCATCCTGGCCGCCGTGCGCCCGCCGCGCACGGACGCCGACCAGCCCGCCTCCCCCAGCCAGGGCGACCGTTGCGCCGACACCCCGCCCGAGGACACCTCGCCGCCTCCCGCCGGGTCGTAGCACCCACGGCACTCCCGCCAACCCACCGCCGCCCTGTGCGCTGGGCACGCGCTCGCGCGATCATCGCTGGCGTCGCCCTCGACCCGGCCCCCGACGCCGGCCGCCCACCGGCGAGCGAGGGCCCACCGCCGATCATGATCGGGCCGGAGTTCGGACGCCGTCGCCGCCGTGTGCCTGCCGGGCTTGCGTCCGCGGTCTCGTGGGACCGGGCCAGTTCGGTCGATCGCGCGGTCCAGACGGTCGGCGTGGCGCCTCCGCGCGGAGAACCGGCATCCCGGCCACCAGGGGAATGCCATCTCCCGCCAAAAAGTTGAGTGACACAGACTCATCTCTGCGCCGCAACCCTGGTGGCCGCCATCCTGAGTCAGGTAGACTCAATCCATCGAGGCGTCCTAGCTTTAGACGGACCGAACTCTCCGGGTGACCCTCGGCGAGCCGGTCCACCGAGAGGTTCCATCCCCACGAGGTCGGCTCGCACGCACGATCAGCGGCGCCGGCATGGATCGAGAGGCACACAGACATGGCACGAGCGGTCGGCATCGACCTCGGCACCACGAACTCCGTCGTGAGCGTGCTCGAGGGCGGAGAACCCACGGTGATCGCGAACGCCGAGGGCTCTCGCACGACCCCGTCGGTCGTGGCCTTCGCGAAGAACGGCGAGGTCCTGGTCGGCGAGGTCGCCAAGCGTCAGGCGGTCACCAACGTCGAGCGCACCATCCGGTCGGTCAAGCGCCACATGGGCACCGACTGGAAGATGAAGGTCGACGCGAAGGAGCTGACCCCGCAGGAGATCAGCGCCTTCATCCTGCAGAAGCTCAAGCGGGACGCCGAGTCCTACCTCGGCGAGCCGGTGGCCGACGCCGTCATCACCGTTCCGGCGTACTTCGACGACGCGCAGCGCCAGGCCACCACGGAGGCCGGCACGATCGCGGGTCTCAACGTCCTGCGGATCGTCAACGAGCCCACGGCGGCGGCGCTCGCCTACGGTCTGGACAAGGGCGAGAAGGAGCAGACCATCCTGGTCTTCGACCTCGGTGGCGGTACCTTCGACGTCTCCCTGCTGGAGATCGGCGACGGCGTCGTCGAGGTGAAGTCCACCTCCGGTGACACCCACCTCGGCGGTGACGACTGGGACCAGCGGATCACCGACCACCTGATCAAGACCTTCAACGGTCAGCACGGGGTCGACCTCGGCAAGGACAAGATGGCCCTGCAGCGGCTGCGCGAGGCTGCGGAGAAGGCCAAGATCGAGCTCTCGCAGTCCACCCAGACCACGATCAACCTGCCGTACATCACGGCGTCCGCCGAGGGTCCGCTGCACCTGGACGTCGCGCTGACCCGCGCCGAGTTCCAGCGGATGACCTCCGACCTCATCGACCGCTGCAAGCACCCCTTCCAGCAGGCGGTGAAGGACGCGAACATCAAGGTCAGCGACATCGACCACGTGGTGCTCGTCGGCGGTTCCACCCGGATGCCGGCCGTTGTCGACCTGGTCCGCGAGCTCACCGGCGGCAAGGAGCCCAACAAGGGCGTCAACCCGGACGAGGTCGTCGCCGTCGGCGCCTCGCTGCAGGCCGGTGTGCTCAAGGGCGAGGTCAAGGACGTCCTGCTGCTCGACGTCACCCCGCTGTCCCTCGGCATCGAGACGAAGGGGGGAATCATGACCAAGCTCATCGAGCGCAACACCACGATTCCCACCAAGCGCTCGGAGATCTTCACCACCGCCGAGGACAGCCAGCCGTCGGTGCAGATCCAGGTCTTCCAGGGCGAGCGCGAGATGGCCGCGTACAACAAGAAGCTCGGCATGTTCGAGCTGACCGGCCTGCCGCCGGCCCCGCGGGGCATGCCCCAGATCGAGGTCACCTTCGACATCGACGCGAACGGCATCGTGCACGTGTCCGCCAAGGACCTCGGCACGGGCAAGGAGCAGTCGATGACCATCACCGGTGGCTCCGCGCTGCCGCGGGACGACATCGACCGCATGGTTCGCGACGCCGAGCAGTACGCGGAGGAGGACCGCAACCGCCGCGAGGAGGCCGAGACCCGGAACAAGGCGGAGACCCTCGTCTACTCCACCGAGCGGTTCCTCGCCGAGAACGGCGACAAGATCGACGCCGCGGTGAAGTCGGACGTGGAGGAGAAGCTCGGCACCCTGCGCGGCGCCGTCGCCGGCACCGACACGGCCGCGATCCGCGAGGCCGCCGACGCTCTCGCGGCAGCGAGCCAGGCCATGGGCCAGGCCATGTACGCCCAGGCCGCCCAGGACGGCGCGGGCGCGCCCGGCGCCGGCAGCCCCGCCGACGACGACGTGGTCGACGCCGAGATCGTGGACGAGGAGGACAAGAAGTGACCTCCAGCCAGTCCGGTGACTGGTGGGGCACGGGCGGCGGAGACGACGGCGAGGAGCCCCACGTGGTCGTGCGCGACCGGCGACGGATCGATCCGGAAAGCGGTGAGGTGCGACCCGAGTCCGCTTCCCCGGCTGGCGCGCCGGCGGGATCGGCTCCCGCCGGCGGGCCCGGCCAGGGTGCCGACAGCGAGCTGGCCGAATCCCTGCGGGCGCAGCTCGTCGAGCGGACAGCCGACCTGCAGCGGTTGAAGGCGGAGTTCGACAACTACCGCCGCCGGGTTGAGCGCGACCGCCAGCAGATCGGCGAGCAGGCCACCGCGAAGGTGCTGGCCAGCCTGTTGTCGACCCTCGACGACATCGGCCGTGCCCGTGATCACGGTGACCTCGAAGGGCCGTTCAAGGCGATCGCCGAGGCGCTGGAGACAGCGCTGGAAGCAGCCGGCCTGGAACGCTACGGCGCACCCGGCGACGAGTTCGACCCGTCGATCCACGAGGCTCTCATGCACTCGTACCGGTCGGACGTGAACGGACCAACCTGCGTGGACGTGTTCCGTGCCGGCTACCTGCACGCCGGTCGCGTGCTGCGCCCGGCGCAGGTCTCGGTCGCCGAGCCGACCGGCGAGCCCACCACTGCGCCGCCGGCGGCCGCGGAACCGGTCGCCGAGACGGCTGGCCGGCCCGCGGAGCAGGGCGAGCGCGCCGCCCCGATGCCGGACGACACCGGCAGCATCCCCGGACCGGACAACGGCGAGCCCACTGTCAGCGCCGACTGAGAGTGGGGGCCAAGGCCGCCCGGCCGGCCGTGACGCGCCGGCCGGGGTCCGTCCCGACCGCGGCGGAGCCGGCCGGCCATCGTCTCGCCCTGGCGGGCGATTCGGGCGGGATGACACGATGAGGGAAGGAGGGGCGCCGTGAGTGTTCGCGACATGGTCGAGAAGGACTATTACGCCGCTCTCGGCGTTCCAAAGGACGCCTCGGCGGCCGACATCAAGAAGGCGTACCGCAAGCTGGCCAGGGAACTGCACCCGGACAAGAACCCGGGGGACGCCAAGGCCGAGGCGCGCTTCAAGGAGGTGTCCGAGGCCTACGACGTGCTCTCCGACGAGAGTCGTCGGCGCGAGTACGACGAGGCCCGGGCTCTGTTCGCCGCCGGTGGGCGGCCCGGTGGTTTCACTGGCGGGCGGCCGGGAGGCTTCGGGGCACCCGGCGGCTTCGGCGCGCCGGGTTCGGCCTACGGCGGCAGCCCGAACCTCAACTTCGAGGACCTGCTGGGCGGGGCGGGCGGCGGCGGCCTGGGCGGCTTCTTCGACATGTTCCAGCGCTCGTCGCCGGGACGTGGGCCGCGCCGCGGTGGTGACATCGAGGCAGAGGTCACGATTCCGTTCGAGAAGTCGCTGACCGGCCTCGAGGCATCGGTTCGCCTGCCGGGCGCCGCCACCTGCACCACCTGCGAGGGCAGTGGCGCTCGGCCTGGCACCGCACCCCGGACCTGCCCGACCTGCCGGGGCCTCGGGGTGGTCTCCCGTTCCCAGGGCGGGTTCGCGCTGTCCGAGCCGTGCCGTGACTGCCTGGGCAAGGGCACGATGATCGACCATCCCTGCCCGGACTGCCGGGGCACCGGTCGCCGGGAGCGTGAGCAGCGCATCCGGATCCCCCCGGGAGTCAGTGACGGTCAGCGGCTTCGCGTCCGCGGCCGCGGCACCCCCGGTGAGCGCGGCGGACCAGCCGGTGACCTGGAGGTGACGGTTCACGTCCTACGCCACCCGATCTTCGATCGGGAGGGCAGCAACCTGACCATCACCCTGCCCGTGACGATCACCGAGGCGGCGCTGGGCGCCTCGGTCCGGGTGCCCACGCTCGACGGCGCCCCGCTCACGGTGAAAGTGCCGGCAGGCACCTCCAGCGGGCGGCGGCTGCGCGCTCGCGGCCGCGGTGTGCCGATGTCCGGGGGCGGGCACGGCGACCTCATCGTGACGCTCGAGGTGACCGTGCCCAAGCCGGCCGATCTCTCGCCACGCGCCCGCACGGCGTTGCTGGAGTTCGCCCAGGCCCACCCCGAGGACCCCCGGGCGCCATTGATGGAACGGATGGAGGCAGGGGAATGACCGCGCGCCCGAACCGCACGTCCGACCCGCCCGCCGCGTCCCGCGCGCGGACCGCGCCGGCACGCCGAGCGGGCCAGCAACCCGCACCCGAGGCACCGCTCTCGGCCACCGAGGTACGTCCGGAGGGCTACTACCCCACTGGACCACTGCCTGGCCCGGCCCATGACGAGGACGCGCCGGTCTACGTGATCTCGATCGCCGCGCAGCTCGCCGGCATGCATCCGCAGACCCTGCGCTCCTACGACCGGCTCGGGATCGTCACGCCGGGACGAACCGCGGGGCGGGGGCGCCGGTACTCCGCCCGGGACGTCGCTCTGCTGCGGGAGGTCCAGCGTCTCTCCCAGGAAGAGGGCGTCAACCTCGAGGGCATCCGCCAGGTCCTGCGGCTCGGTGCCCAGGTGCTGGCCCTGCAGGCGCAGGTGCGTCAGCTCACCGAGGAGTTGGCGCACGCCCGCGCCGACGCGGCGCGACAGGTGGCCGAGGCGCACGCCAGCCACCGCCGGGATCTCGTCCCGGTCGACCGCGGGGCAGTCGTGGTATGGCGGCCGCTTCCCCGCCGCTGAGGGCGCGGCCGGCAGAGGCGCCGGCCCCGCTCCACCGCCCGACCTCAGGGGGCTTGCCGGGTCCGTCACGGACCGCGGGAAGCCCCTTCGCCGTTTCGGGCGACCGCCACACATCAGGACAGAGTTGAGCGGGAACGACTCAGGTATACTGAGCGTTGTATCTCGCGACAACGACTTTCCCCGACCCCCCTGGGATCCGCCATGAACGCTGAACGCCTCACCGCCCGCTCGCAGGAGGCTCTGTCCGCGGCGATCAGCCGAGCCACCGGCGACGGCTCACCGCTCGTCGATCCGCTCCACCTGCTCGCCGCGCTGCTCGAATCCCCCGACGGGGTCGGTGCCACCCTGCTGTCCTCGGTCGGTGCCTCCGTCGAGTCGGTCCAGGCCCGTGCGGAGGCGGCCGTCTCCCGGCTGCCCCGGGCGACGGGGATGAGCGTCTCGGCCCCTCAGCTGTCCCGCCAGCTCATCGCCGTCCTCAACAACGCCGAACGGCAGGCCGCGCGGCTGGGGGACGAGTACACCTCCGTCGAGCACCTCGTCGTCGCGCTCGCCGAGGAAGGCGGCGAGGCGAGCCACATCCTCACCGCGGCCGGCGCCACGGCGGACGCGCTGCGCGGCGCGTTCGACAAGGTCCGCGGCGGCGCCCGGCGGGTGACCAGCCGGGATCCGGAAGGCTCCTACCGCGCGCTCGAGAAGTACTCCATCGACCTCACCGAGCGGGCCCAGCAGGGCAAGCTCGACCCGGTCATCGGCCGCGACGCCGAGATCCGCCGCGTGATCCAGGTGCTGTCCCGGCGCACCAAGAACAACCCGGTCCTGATCGGCGAGCCGGGCGTCGGCAAGACGGCGATCGTCGAGGGCCTGGCGCTGCGGGTCGTCGCCGGCGACGTGCCGGAGTCACTGCGCGGGCGGCGCATCGTCTCCCTCGACCTGGGCTCCATGGTCGCGGGCTCCAAGCTGCGTGGTGAGTTCGAGGAGCGGCTGACCTCCGTCCTCAACGAGATCCGCGAGGCCGAGGGCCAGATCATCACCTTCATCGACGAGCTGCACACCGTCGTCGGCGCCGGTGCCGCCGAGGGCGCGATGGACGCGGGCAACATGCTCAAGCCGATGCTGGCCCGCGGCGAGCTGCGCATGATCGGCGCCACCACCCTCGAGGAGTACCGCACCCGCATCGAGAAGGACCCCGCGCTGGAGCGGCGCTTCCAGCCGGTGCTGGTCGGCGAGCCGACCGTCGAGGACACCATCGGCATCCTGCGCGGCCTCAAGGAGCGTTACGAGGTGCATCACGGCGTCCGGATCACCGACGCCGCGCTCGTCGCCGCCGCCACCCTGTCGGACCGCTACGTCACCGCCCGCTTCCTGCCGGACAAGGCCATCGACCTCATGGACGAGGCCGCGTCCCGGCTGCGGATGGAGATCGACAGCCGACCGGTCGCGATCGACGAGCTCGAGCGAGCCGTGCGCCGGCTCGAGATCGAGGACATGGCGCTGTCGAAGGAGAACGACGAAGCCTCCCGCGAGCGGCGGGAGCGGTTGCAGCGCGAGCTGGCCGACCGGCGGGAGGAGCTGAACACCCTCACCGCCCGCTGGCGCCGGGAGAAGGACTCGATCTCCGAGGTCCAGAAGATCAAGGAGGAGCTGGAGAACGCCCGGCGGGCGGCGGAGCTCGCCGAGCGCGACCTCGACCTGGCGAAGGCCGGCGAGCTTCGCTACGGCACCATCCCGACGCTGGAGAAGCGGTTGACGGACGCCACGGACGCGCTGGCCGCCACCGACGCCCCCGGCGGGGCCATGCTCAACGAGGAGGTCGGCCCCGACGACGTCGCCGAGGTCGTCGCAGCCTGGACGGGCATCCCAGCCGGACGGCTGCTGGAAGGCGAGACCGCCAAGCTGCTGCGGATGGAGTCCGAGCTGCACACCCGCGTGATCGGTCAGGACGACGCGGTGCGGGCCGTGTCCGACGCGGTCCGCCGGGCCCGGGCGGGCATCTCCGATCCGGACCGTCCCACCGGTTCCTTCCTGTTCCTCGGGCCGACCGGAGTCGGCAAGACCGAGCTCGCGAAGGCGCTGGCGGACTTCCTGTTCGACGACGAGCGGGCCGTCGTCCGCATCGACATGAGTGAGTACGCCGAGAAGCACTCGGTCGCCCGCCTCATCGGCGCACCGCCCGGCTACATCGGCTTCGAGTCCGGCGGTCAGCTCACCGAGGCGATCCGCCGCCGGCCTTACAGCGCGATCCTGCTCGACGAGGTCGAGAAGGCCCACCCTGACGTCTTCGACGTGCTGCTGCAGGTCCTCGACGACGGGCGGCTGACCGACGGGCAGGGGCGGACGGTGGACTTCCGCAACACGATCCTCATCCTCACCTCCAACCTCGGTTCGCAGTTCATCGCCGATCCGACGCTCAGCCCGCAGGTGCGGCGCGAGTCGGTGATGGTCGCCGTGCGCGACGCCTTCAAGCCGGAGTTTCTCAACCGGCTCGACGACGTCCTCGTCTTCGACCAGCTCGGCCGGGAGGACCTGACCCGGATCGTGGACCTGCAGCTCGACCGGTTGCGCACGCGGCTGCAGGACCGGCGGATCGGTCTGACGGTCACCGACGCGGCGAAGAGCTGGCTGTCCGACGTCGGCTATGACCCGGTCTTCGGCGCGCGTCCGCTGCGGCGCCTGGTGCAGACCGCGATCGGCGATCAGCTCGCCCGGGAACTGCTCGCCGGGCAGGTACGGGACGGCGACGAGGTTCTCGTCGACGCCGCGCCCGGCGGCTCCGGCCTGAGCGTGAGCGCGGCGGCGAACGCCACCGCCAAAACGCTCTGACCCCGGCGTTCTGGCCGCGGCCAGCGCCCGGGCGCAGGCGACCCACGCGGTGCGTGCACCCGGCTACCGCCGGCCGATCGTCGGCGTATGCCAGATCGCACAGTGTGGTCCCGACGTAGGGTCGGCGCATGGCGGGCAGATCGAACATCGTCGTTTCGGCGGCCGTGCGGGAGGCGCTGGCCGTCGGAGCACCAGTAGTGGCGTTGGAATCGACGCTGATCGCGCACGGCCTGCCCCGGCCACGCAATCGGGACGTCGCTCTGGAGCTCGAGGACCAGCTGCGCGAGAAGGGGGTGACACCCGCCACGGTCGCGGTGATCGACGGGCTTCCCCGGGTCGGCCTGGACGAGGCCGACCTGCGGCGGATCGCCGACGACACGGCCGTACTCAAGGTGTCCGTCCGCGACCTGCCCGTTGCCTGTGCGACCGGGAGGACAGGCGCGACGACGGTCGCGTCCACCGCGCTGCTCGCGGCCCGTGCGGGGATCCGGGTATTCGCCACGGGCGGTCTCGGCGGCGTGCACCGGGGAGCCGGCGACAGCTTCGACGAGTCCGCCGATCTGGTGGCGCTGGCAACCACGCCGATCACCGTGGTCTGCGCCGGGGTCAAGTCGATTCTCGACGTCGGCGCGACCCTCGAACGGCTGGAGACCCTCGGCGTCACCGTGCTCGGATATCGGACCTCCACGTTCCCCGGCTTCTACCTGCAGCACACCTCCTATGACCTGGACTGGCGAGTCGGCGAGCCGGGACAGGTCGCCACCGTCATGGCGGCGGCCGACGCGATGGAACTGGCCTCGGCCATCGTCGTCGCCAACCCCCTCCCGACCGACCAGGCGCTCGACCCGGCCCTGCATGACCGGGTGCTGACCGACGCGCTGACCTGGGCCGCGGACCGCGGCATCCGCGGCAAGTCCGTCACCCCGTTCCTGCTGGAGACCTTCCACCTCGAGACGGGCGGCGCCAGTCTCGAGGTCAACATCAACGCGGTGCGCAACAACGTCTCCGTCGCCGCGGACGTCGCCGTCGCCTGGGCGCGGACCGCGGCGTCAGATCCCGGTCAGCCTGGGTGATTTCCGTCGGCCCGCGCGGCGCCGACGACGTGGAGCTGCGACGATTCCCGGCGAGGGCCGTGGCGCCGGGTGAGCGGGGAGATCCCGACCGCGTCGCGCGGACCACCCTCCGCGCTGTCTGAGCGACGGCGACGGGGGGCTGATCGCGACCCGGCCGGGAAGGGGCTGTCGGGTCGTGTCGTGGATCATCGGGCGACGCTCCGCCTGGGTGGTGATCGTGCTGTGGCTCGCCATCGCGGCGGCCCTGAGTCCCCTCGCCTTCCAGCTTCCGGACGCGCAGAGGAACGACGCGGCGGCGTTCCTGCCCTCGGACGCCGAATCGACCCGACTGCTCGCCGAGCAGCGACACTTCCCGGGCGGCGACGCCGTCCCGACGATCGTCGTCCTGGACAGGCCGGGCGGTCTGACCAACGCCGATCGCGCGGCCGCCGCCAGGATCGGGCAGGCGTTGCGCCCCTTCGCCTCCGGTCCGGTACTCGGACCGGTCCCCTCCCCCCACAACCGGACGCTGATCCTCACCGTTCCCCTCGCGCAGCGCGACGACGCCTCCGCGTTCACCGACGATGTCCGCGAGATGCGCCGGGTCGCGCGCCCCCTGGTACCGCCCGGCGCCCAGATCGCGATCACCGGCCCCGCCGGGCTCGTCGCTGACGCCTTCCACCTGTTCAGCACGATCGAGACCCTCCTGCTGCTCGTCACCGCCACGATCGTCGCGGTGATCCTGCTGGTGGTGTATCGCAGCCCGTTCCTCTGGCTGGTGCCGCTGATCTCGGTCGGCATCGCCGACCAGACGGCGGCGGGCATCGTCTACCTGCTCGCCCGGCACACCGGGCTGACCGTCAACGGGCAGAGCTCCGGCATCCTGCGGGTACTCGTCTTCGGTGCCGGTACGGACTACGCGCTGCTGCTCATCGCCCGCTACCGGGAGGAACTCACCCGGCACCGCGACCCGCGCCGGGCGATGAGGGAGGCCGTCTCCCGCGCCGGACCGGCGATCCTGGCCTCCGCCGGCACCGTGATCATCGGCATGCTCTGCCTGCTGTTCGGGTTGCTCGCCTCCGACCGCGGGCTCGGCCCGGTGGGCGCGATCGGCATCAGCACCGCGCTGATCACGATGATGACGCTGCTCCCCGCGGCGCTGGTGCTGTGCGGGCGCCGGCTGTTCTGGCCGCGGATCCCGCATTTCGGGGAGCATCCGCCAGTCACGGACACGGCCAGGCGCGGGCCGGCCGCGCGCACCGCGCACGCCGCGGCGCTGGCGGCGCCGACGATCCCGGGCCACGAGGACCTCACCGAGTTCGACCTCGCCGAGGAGGAGGGCCGCTGGGTCCGCATCAGCGCGGCGATCGACCGGCGCCCCCGCACCGTGTGGGTGCTCACGTCCCTGCTCCTCGGCGCCCTCGCCATCGGCCTGCTGGCGATGGACACCTCGCTGCGGCAGGACGAGGGGTTCCGGCACGGCGTCGAGTCGGTGCGCGGCATCGGGCTGGCGTCGGCCGACTTCCCGCCCGGTGCCACCGCGCCGACCTACGTCATCGTCGACGAGGGGGCCGCCCGGGCGACCGCCGCCATCCTGCGCGGCTCCCCGGAGGTCGCGGCCAGTACCGAGGTGGGCCGGACCGGCGGGAAGGCGCAGTTCCTCGTCGTGCTGCGCTCGCGACCGGACAGTCCGGAGTCGTTCGCGGCGGTGTCGTCGCTGCGGGAGCGGTTGCACGGGCTGGCGGGGGCGCAAGCGCTGGTCGGGGGGAACACGGCGGTGAACCTCGACGTGCGCCGGGCGGCGGAGCGGGACCGTCAGGTCATCATCCCGATGGTGCTCGCCGTCGTCCTGGTGGTGCTCGTCTTCCTGCTACGGGCGGTCGTCGCCCCCCTGCTGCTGATGGCGACGGTGGTGCTGTCGTACCTCGCCGCCCTCGGCGCGAGCGCGGTCGCCTACCGGTGGCTCTTCGGATTCCCCGGATCAGATCCGTCCCTGCCGCTGTTCGCCTTCATCTTCCTGGTGGCGCTCGGCGTGGACTACAACATCTTCCTGATGACCCGGGTGCGGGAGGAGACGGCACGGATCGGCTCGCGGCCAGGCGTGCTGCACGCCCTGGCGGTGACCGGTGGCGTCATCACCTCCGCCGGCGTCGTGCTCGCCGCCACCTTCTCCGCGCTGGTCATCTTCCCCCTGGTGCAGCTCGCCGAGGTCGGCTTCGTGGTCGCCTTCGGCGTCCTGCTCGACACGCTGGTCGTGCGGTCGATCCTGGTACCGGCGCTCGCGCTGGACATCGGTCGCGCCATCTGGTGGCCCGGCCGGCTCGCCCGCGCGAACGACGGCTTCGACGCGGGCGGCACCTGACCGGACGGGCCCGACCAGCACCGCACGGGGCCGACCAGCACCGGGATGGCCCGATCGGGCCTGGCCCAGGAGCACCAGCCATCACCGGTCCGGCGCCGCTCACCCCAATCCGCTCGGACGTATCCAGGCCGCGACCTATCGTTGCGACATGGCCGACGTTCTCCTGGCGGACCCCGCGGGGTGGCGGGTCCTGTCGCCGGACCTGCGGCGACTGCGTCGCACCCTGCTGATCCTCGGAGCCGTTCCCGCGGTGGTGCTCACCGTGCTGGTCACGGTCGCCGTCGGCGGCTGGCCGTGGTCGCTGGTCGCCCTGGTGCCCCTCGCCGTCGCGGGCTGGGCCTGGCTCGCGATTGGCCGGGTGTGCCGGGCCTGGCGGTACGCCGAGCGGGAGGACGACCTGCTGATCAGCCGGGGCGTGCTCGTCCAGCGGCTGGTGGTGGTGCCCTACGGCCGGTTGCAGCTCGTCGACGTCACCGCCGGACCGCTCGCCCGCCGGTTCGGCATCGCCCGGGTGCAGCTGCACACCGCCGCCGCGACCAGCGACGCCGTCATTCCCGGCCTGCGCCCGCCGGAGGCCGCCCGGCTGCGCGACGCGCTGACCGAACGCGGCGAAGCCCGGTCGGCCGGCCTGTGACGACGCAGCGCGGCGCCGCCGACGACACCTCCGTCGCGCCGGTCCCCATCCACCCGGCCGCCACGACGGGCCCCGCCGGCCGCGGCATACCGGTCCCACGGTCCGATCCGCCCGCGCCCGTGCGGGGCGAGGCACCGGCGGCCGCCCCGGATGGTTTTCACCGCCTGCATCCGCTGACGCCGTTCCTGCGCGGCTGGGTGATCGTGGCGGCGTTCGCGGCGACCGTCGGGCGCAACCTCGCCGAGGATGTCACCGCCCGGGCGATCGGGCTGACCATGATCTTCCTCATTCCGGCCGCCGGGCTCTACGGCTACACCGCCTGGCGGTTCACCCGGTACCGCATCGAGCGCGACGACCTGCGCCTGGACACCGGTCTGCTGGTCCGCCGGACCCGGTACGTCCGGCTGGACCGGCTGCAGTCCGTCGACATCGTCCAGCCGCTGCTCGCCCGGTTCACCGGGCTCGCGATCCTGCGGCTCGACCTCGCCGGCCGGGAGCATCGGGAGCGGGCCGACGGCGACGGCGGTGAGGCCGCCTCCGACCTGCGCTACCTGTCGCTCGGGCACGCCCACCGGCTGCGCGCCACGCTGCTGACCGCCGCCGCGGGACTCGGGGGTGATGCCCCCGAGGCCCCCCACCAGCGTCTCGCCGAGGTGCCGCCGCGCCGGCTCGTCGCCGCGATCGCGCTGTCCCCGGCGCCGTGGGTGGCCCTGTTCGGCGCGGTGGCGATCGCCGTCCCGTCGTTGCTGACCGGGACGCGGGCCGGCTTCCTCGGCGCCGTCCCGCTGCTCGGCTGGCTGTGGCACCGCACGATCCGGGTGTTCGCCGCCGGCTACCCGTACACGGTGTCCACGTCGCCGAACGGGCTGCGCATCGACAGCGGGCTGCTCGAACGCGCCCACGCGACCATTCCGCCGGGCCGGGTCCAGGCGATCAGCGTCGTCGAGCCGCTGCTGTGGCGCCCGTTCGGCTGGGCCACGATCCGGATGAACGTGGCCGGACGCGGGCCGTCCGTGCTGCTGCCGGTGGCCCGCCGCGCCGACGCGCTGGATCTGGTCGGCAGGCTGCTGCCCGGAGTGGACCTCGGGCGGGTCCGGCTGGACCGCCCGCCGCGGCGCGCCGTCCTGCTGGCGCCGCTGCACTGGTGGGCGCTGGCCTGCGGCGCCGACGACGCGGCGTTCGTCAGCCGGCACGGCCTGCTGCGCCGGCACACCGACGTCATCGCGCACGCCAAGGTGCAGAGCATCCGGATGGTGGCGAATCCGCTGGTCCGGGTGCTGGGGCTGGCCGATGTGCAGCTCGACACCACCGGCGGCCCGGTCCGGGTCAAGGCCGGGCTGCGCGGGAGGGAGGAGGCACTGCGGATCGTCGCCGCGCAGGCGGAGCGGTCCCGGCTGGGCCGGCGCAGGGCAGTCCCCGGCGCCGAGCCACCCCCGGGAGACGGACCGCCCTGAGCACGCGGGCGACGGCGGGCGGGCGGCAGCGGGCGGGCGCTCAGCCGAAGGCCGGGAACTCCGGTCCGAAGACCGAGCCCCACAGGGCGACGGCCTCCTCGTGGTCGCCGGCCTGCTCGGCCGCCAGCGCCTTCGTCGAGTAGATCCGGGCGAGCCGGATCGTCTCACCGAGGGCGTCGTGGTCCTCCGGGCGGACGTAGCTGGCCAGGTCGCCACCGACGTCGGCCGGGTCGGGCACGGCGAGGCCGACCTCGTCCATGTACCGGAACACCTCGGCCAGGCCCTGCCGGGTGTTGAGTCCCTTGCCGGCGAGAACCTGGCCGGCGAGCGCCTCGATGTGGAACGAGCGCAGATGGCTGCCGCACACCCGGTTCCACGCCTTGAGCAGCCGGACCGCCGAGATCACCCGGGGACCGAGATCCGCCGTCCAGCTCATGTGCCGCTCCGGGCGGGTCGGCAGCCAGCCGCCGACCCGGTCGGGCATCACATAGCCGGCCCGCGGGTGGTCGAACGCGGGGACGAGGTGCACGTCGGGCGGCGAGTCGTAGACGATGCGCAGCGCCTGGCCGCGGCTGCCGATCGTCTGGATCCGCTCGCCGCCGATCGCGTTGCGCACGCAGAGCACCAGGTCGCGCGAGTCCCAGCGGAATCGCTTCCAGGCGCTGTTCGCCGCCGAGAAGACCGCGAAGATGTCCACCTCGTCCAGCGGGCGGATCATCGTGTCCCGCCCGGCGGAGCCGATCGTGGCCACGCCGACCAGCGGCAGCGCGCAGCGCGGCGGGAAGATCGCCCGCAGCGCGCGCTCGGCCTCGTCCCGGCGGGCGGCGATGACCGCCTTGTCCTCGGCGGACAGGCGGATCATGTCGTCGAGCTTGGCGAAGGCCCGCGCGGTCGTCCCGACCAGCAGCGGGCCCGTCAGCGCCCCGGTCGACGGGTTGATCGGCCCGGTGGGCGGGTGGGACGACGCATCGGTGGCGCCGCCCTCGGGCGGGAACAGGGCGTTCGGCGCGCCGGGCGTGGACTCGTTCGACCGTCGCCAGTGTGACGGAATGATCAGATGGTCATAGGTGACCTCGCCCGGCCGGACTCCGGCCGGTGTTCCCCGAGGGGTTTCCACGCTCATGCTGCTGACCTCCCAGGCGCAGGTAGCGCCGAACCGTTCGGGCTCCCCTCCCCGGACGCGCGACGGACCTCCCACGGCCCGTCGCGGACGCCCCGCCCTCGCTCGGCCCGTCGGCCAACGGTCGCGACATCGCTTTACATGGTGCCCCAGGGCATCACGGTCTGAACAGGGGGCTGCCGGCGCGGCGTGTCCGCCACCCGACGTGTGACGGTGAAATTACGAGAACGAGGGTGTCGCGCGCCTGACATCAGGCCATCGGAACGGCAACACCCGCACAATGTTCCGTGTGTCCGCACGACCGTTCTTACCAGGTCGTTTCGTGCGGATCACCGCGAGGCGCGGCGGACCGCCACCGGGCGGTGCCCCGCCAGCTCACCGCGTCCTCGCACCGAGGTGTGCCCGCCGGGACCACATGACGCACAGTGACGTGACGGCAGGCTCACTCGGCGGGCGGCCGCAGCCAGATCCGCCACCACTCGGCTACCAGAACCGGGGTGGGCACGAAGGACGTCGCCTGCCCCAGCCGCTTCCCGACGGCGTCGCCGCGCTGGATCCGCGTCTCGACGAGCGCCCCGCGATACTCCAGCCAGCCGGCGGCCGCCCGGACCGCCTCGGTCGCGTAGCCCTCCCGCCGGGAGCCGAACACGATCGACACCCCCACGACGGCCCGGCGGCCATGGGTGTCCGCGGCGAGCAGGCCGACGGCCGCCGCCTCGGACCTGCGCCGTAACACCCAGGTCAGCACCGACCGGCCGGCGCCGGCCCGGCGGCGCAGCTCGCGGCGCAGGGATCCGGCCGGGTCGAGGGGATCCGGCGCGGGTGCGTGCGGATCGGTGCCGACAATGCCGCCGTAGGGCCCGCCGGTGGTCGGGCCACGCCCCCCCGATCGGGCCATGACCGCGGTGTAGGCCAACGCCGGGGCTAGTTCCTCGGCGACATAGCCGGCGTTCCAGATGGTCAGCGGCAGGGCCAGCAGCCGGGGCGTGGTGAGGGTCGGCCCTTCACCCACGACGGGACGGTTCCCGCACTCCGAGCAGTCCGCGTTCGCGCAGCCAGACCTCCGTGCGGGCCATCCCGTCGGCGAGTGACACGGCCGGCTCCCAGCCGGTCAGCTCGCGGATCCGGGCGGTCGAGAAACCGACCTCGCGGGTCAGGTCGCGTACTCCGAGCGGGCCCACGTCGATCCGCGCCCGCGGGTCATAGGTGACCTCGCCCGGCCGGACTCCGGCCGGTGTTCCCCGAGGGGTTTC
>NZ_FZMO01000524.1 GCF_900197875.1 Frankia canadensis
CCCAACCATGACGCACCAGACCTAAACGATCACAAAAGTCGGGCTGGAGTACTAGGAGAGTTTGACGATCTCGGCGCTGACCCCTGTCAGCTGGTCGAAACCGGCGCTGGCGTCCGTGGTGATCAGGACGCGGCTGGTCGCGGCCGCGGTGGCCGCGATCATCATGTCGTTGGCTGACCGCGGCCGTCCCCCCGCCATTGCGGCGACCGCCAGGCGTGCGTGCACCCGTGCCACGCCGATGGTGTAGGGCTCGACGGGAAGGCTTGCCAGAATTGCCTCGACGTGAACGGCGCGGGCTTGACGACGTGCCTCGTCCGCGCGTTCGACGCCGACCAGAAGCTCCATCGCGGTGATCGCGGCGATGGCGGCATCGTCGAGGCCGAGGACCGCGTCCACGTCGAGCCTGCCACGCTCGATCGCGATGAGAACACCCGTATCGACGATCACTCGCCGGGCCATGTGCGCACCTCATCGGTGAAGGCTGAACGCAGTTCGTCGTGCACGCGCTCGAGGTCGTCGGCGAACCCGGCATCCGTCGGATTGTCGCGCAGCGCGGCCTTGAGCCGGTCGGCGGACGTGCGCCGTTCGGGGATGAGTCGGCCGACCGGGAGCCCGTCGCGGGTGATGACGACGGTCTCGCCGTGCTCGACGGCGTCGAGGATGGCGGCGAAGCTTCTCGCCGCGTGAGTGGCAGTCACCGCGATCATGATTACATACTATCTGATTTGATCTAGGTGTCGCAGGTGTCACGGCTGTGTGGAGAGTCAGCCGGGCGTGGCTCTCGGGCGGCCCGGTGCTGGTGGTGGTCGGCGTGAATGCCGCGCAGGCCCAGCAGGGTGGTGAGGAGGCGTTCGCGAAGTCCGGCGGGAAGACGGACGAGGACGCTGACCGCGCGGGCATCGCCGACGACGTAACGGCGGCGCGGGGCGCGCGCGGTCACGGCCGTCGCGATGGCCCGGGCGACGGGGTCGACCGGGCCGCGCTTCAGCCGGGCGCTGGCCTGCGTCAGTGCGGCGAGCTGCGGCTGGTAGAGAGCGAGCCGGTCGGGCGCCGCGGCGCTCAGTGCCACCTTGGCCGCGGCGTCGGACCGGTCGAAGATGGCGGTCGCGGTGGTGCCGGGTTCGACGAGCACCACCGGCAGCTTCCAGGCCGCGAGCTCCACCCGCAGCGCGGCCGTCAGCGCGTCGAGGGCGGCCTTGCTCGCGGAGATCGGCCCCATGAACGGGACCGGGACGCGGGCGGACGGCGCGGTGACGTTGATGATCCGGCCGTGGCCGGCACGCAGTAGCGGCAGGAACGCCCTGGTGACGTGGGCTGGGCCGTACGTGTTCACCTCGAACTGTCGGCGCAGCTCCGCGGGCGGCACCAGCTCCAGCGGCCCCTGGACGATGATTCCGGCGTTGTTGACGACCGCCCGCAGACCGTCGCCGCCGACGGCACGGCCGACCCGCGCGGCGGCGGCCTCGACGCCCTCCGGATCGGTGACGTCCATCGTGATCACCTGTACTCCGGGCAGGTCGGCGAGTGCGCGGCTGACCTCGCTTTCGGTGCGCACCGCCGCGAACACCGGATGCCCCCGCTCGGCGAGGGCGCGTACGGCGGCCGCACCGATCCCGCCGGCCGCGCCCGTCACCAGGACTCCGCGCCGCGCCTCACTGTCGCTCACGAGGATCTCCCCACGTCGTTTCCCTTAGGACATGTCCTTATGGACATGTCGCGGTGGCGTGCAGCATCGCACATGTCCGAGGGGACATGTCAAGATGGGTCGGTTCGAGCGATGCGCCGGGAGGTCGTGATGTCACTGCGCCACGGCCTGCTCGGGCTGCTCGCCGAAGGGCCGGCCAGCGGCTATGACCTGGCCCGACGTTTCCAGGAGGTGCTGGGGCAGGTCTGGCCGGCCCAGCATCCGAAGATCTACGCGGAACTTCGCCGGCTGGCCGACGAAGAACTCATCGAGGTCGATGCTGAGGGCCCGCGCCGCCGTAAGGCCTACCGCATCACCGATGCCGGCCTCGCCGAGATCCGCCGCTGGCTGACCACCGCCGACGTCGACCACACCATCCGGGTGCAGCCGTTGCTGCGCTCCCTGTTCTTCTGGCTCATGGATCCCGACGATCTGCGGGCCCATCTCGACGCGGAGGCGCGGTTCTTCGCCGAATCAGCGGCCCGTTACCGGATCTACGCGAAGGCCAAGGATCGCGGCGAGTTCGGCGACAGCCCGCAGTCCCGCTCCATGCGCGTGACGATCGAAGCCGGCATCCGCCTCTACGACGCCCTCGCCTCCTGGGCCGAATGGGCAAAGACCGTCCCCCCCGCCGCTGCCACCAGCTCCGACGCCGACGCCGGACCCGCGGGCAGGTAATCCGGAGGTGGGGCGCTGGCATCAAGGCCCGGCCCTGCCGCCACCAACCAGGCGACAGATGGTTCGTCGAGGAGACGTACGTGAAGGTCTCTGGTCGGTGGACCTACGTGTACCGGGCGGTTGACCAGCACGGGCAGGTCATCGACGTCCTCGCCAGCGAACGACGCGACCAGGCCGCCGCCCGTAGGCTCTTCGCCCACGCACTGTCTGGCGACGATTCCCGACGCCGGGCTGCGCGCGGCCACGGCCAGCCCGATGGCACTCGCCGCCACCACCGCCGCCCTCGAACGCGCCGGCCTCGCGCACCGCGACGGCGACGCGCTGACGACCCACACCCTCGTCCGCGCCGCCGTACGCACCCACACCACTCCCGAGCAGGCCGCCGAGCTCGTTGATGGTCTCGGCCGGATGCTGCACGCCGCCCTGCCCGCGGATGTCACCACCACCCCGGACGCCTGGCCGCCCTGGCGGGAGCTCCTCCCCCACGCCCAGGCCGTCCTGGAAGCCACCGACCCGGCCGCCGACACCCCTCACACCGCCTGGCTCGCCGAGCACACCGCCGCCTACCTGACCGAACAGGGCCATCCCGAGCAGGCCGAACCGCTGGCCGCCCGCGCGGTCACCGCCCGCGAACGCCTCGACGGCCCTGACCACCCCGACACCCTCACCGCCCGCGAAACGCACCTGCGCGCCGCCCTGGGCGCCGACCACCTCGACCACGCCGACGGAGCCGTACCCGGCATTGTTGACGAGCACGTCGACCCGGCCGAATCGAGCGGTCGCGGCGTCGAGCGCCGCCTGGATCTGGGCCTGGTCGGTCACGTCGAGTGGGAGGGCCAGGACCCGACCGTCGGCCGAGGCGACCAGGTCGTCGAGGGTCTCGGGGCGGCGGGCGGTCGCCACGACGAAGTCGCCGCGGCGCAGCGCGGCCTGCGCGATCTCACGCCCGAAGCCGGTCGACGCGCCGGTGATGAACCACACGCGCCCGGCCGGGCCCGCCCCGCTGGTGTCAGAAGTCGTCACCGTCCCGACCATAGGAACGGGCGATTGATTTTGGAAGCCCGTATCTCTCACGCACTCGGAACTCCGTTGGCGGCGGTGCCTCGTCTCGTGTCAGCGGTGGTCTGGCTGACGCCGAGAAGGCAGCCGCCGACGGCGGTGGGCAACTCGCCCGTCACGCTCGTCCGGTGCTGGCCCGTTCGGCTCTCCACGGCGAACGACTCGATGTAGGCCAAGGCGCCGTTGAGTGCGTCGCGCAGCGGCGTGGAGTCGCCAGCCGCCTGGTCCAGCAGCGCTCCGCCCTGGAATGCGGCGGTGAGCAGGTGGGCGAGCGCGGCCGGGTCGGCCTCCGGCCGTAGCTCGCCGCGTTCGCGCATCGCGCTCAGGCCGTACTTGAACAGTTCCCGCCACCGCTCGAAGCCGTCGGCCACCGCGTCCCGGTGGGAGGGCTCGGTCTTGACGACCTCGGCGGCCAAGGAGCCGAACGTGCACCCGCCGTGCACCATGTCCTGCGAGGCGATGTAGGAGTCGGCCCACCGGCGCAGGGCGGCGAAGCTGTCCAGCTCGCCCAGTTCGGGCGCCTGATGGCGGGCGACGATGCTGTCGGCCTGCCAGGCGAGCACCGCGCGCACCAGGGACTCCTTGGTGGGGAAGTGGCGCGTCAGCTGTGAGCCGCTGACCCCGGCGGCCTCGCGGATCTGTTCGTTGTTGGTGTTCTGCGCGCCATGCTCGTAGATCAGCTCGGCGGCCGCCCTGACGATGCGTTCGCGTGTGGCCAGGCCCTTGGCGGTCAGTTTCTGGCCCAGCGCTTCGCTGGTGGTGGTCATGGTCACTACCGTACCCTAAAAAAAGGGCTTGACAGCCCTTTCTGTGGGGTGTTCCCTGGGGGCAGGCCAAAAAAGGGCTGCCAAGCCCATTCTGTTGAGGGGACGGACGCGATGTCCACACAGGTTGCACCGGAAGCGGTAGCGACGACCGTGCACGCCACCCCGGCCGTCACAGAGGCGGGTCACCCGCGCCGCTGGAGCATCATGGCGGTGCTGGGTGCCGTCGCTTTCATGGCGCAGCTCGACTTCTTCGTCGTCAACGTCGCCCTCGACGGGATCGGGCGGTCGTTCCCGGGCACGGGTGTCGTGAGCGTGTCGTGGGTCCTGTCGGCATACGCCATCGTCTTCGCCGCCGTGCTCGTGCCCGCGGGCCGTATCGCGGACCACTGGGGACGCAAGAAGATGCTGCTGTCCGGAGTGGCCCTCTTCACCCTCACCTCCGCCGTCGCGGCCGCCGCACCGAGTCTCGGCGTGCTGGTCGCGGCCCGCGCTCTCCAGGCCATCGGCGCGGCGATGATTGTGCCGACCTCGCTCGGCCTGCTCTACCCGAGCTTCCCCAAGCGCCAGCACACCCTGGTCGTCGGCCTGTGGGCGGGCGTGGGCGCGATCGCGGCCTCGGCGGGCCCGCCCGTCGGCGGTCTGCTCGTCACCCTCGACTGGCGGTGGATCTTCATGATCAACGTTCCTGTCGGCATCGCCACCCTCCTCGCCGGCGCGCTGCTCCTGCCCGAGGTGCGCCAGCCCAAGGGGGCCGCCCTGCCGGACCCGGTCTCCGCACTCGCACTGCTGCTGGCCGTGAGCCTGCTGGTGCTCGCCACTGTCCAAGGCCCGGGATGGGGCTGGACGGATATCCGCACCGTGACCCTGTTCGCCGCAGCCGCCCTGGCCTCTGCCGCGACCGTCGAGCGCACCCTGCGCGCCGAGGCACCGGTGGTCGAGAAGCAGCTGTTCGCCGGCAGGACGTTCACCGCCGCCATTGTGGCCCTGTTCCTGTTCTCCGCCGGCTTCGCCATCGTCCTGCTGAGCACCGCCCTGTTCATGCAGGAGGTCTGGCACTTCAGCCCGTTGCGCGCAGGCGTCTCCATCGCCCCGGCCCCCCTCGCCTCGATCGCCTTCGCGATGAACGCCGGCCCCCTCCAGAGCCGCTTCGGACGCACGATCCCCGCCGTGACCGGAATGCTGGCCATGGCACTCGCCGGCGCCTACTGGCTCACCGCCGTCCACACCGCCCCCGACTACTGGGGTGGCATGTTCCCGGGCCTGATTCTGGTCGGCCTGGCCGGCGGGCTCGCCTGGGCGCCGCTGTTCGCCGCCGCCGGCACTCTCGCCCCCGACCGCGCCACCACCGGCAGCGCCGTACTCAACATGAGCCGACAGATCGGCAGCGCCGTGGGCGTGGCCCTGCTCGTCGCCCTCACACCGCAGGCCACGATCGCCGGGTTCGACCACGCCTGGTGGGTCCAGGCAGGCGCCGGACTTGCTGCGGCTGGCGCGCTGATCGCCCTCCGGCCCCGCCGCACCCCCTGACCGCAGGGCCGCGGCCACCAGGGTCGGGCCCGCAGCCACGGTCCCCCGCTGGACGGGCACCACACCGCCCTCCCACCGGCTCTTTCTCAAGAAACGGAGATCACCGTCATGGAACGCAACCTTCTCGTCATCGGCGCCACTGGCAAGACCGGCCGCCACACCACCGAACTCCTCCTCCAGCGCGGGCACCGCGTCCGCGCACTCGTCCGGGGTCTTGACGGGCGCGCCGAGCGGCTCGCTGCTCTCGGGGCGGACGTCGTGGAAGGCGACGTCCTCGACCTCGACTCCCTGGCCCGCGCGACCAAGGGGATCGACGCCCTGTACTTCACGTATCCGATCCGCCCCGGCCTGCTGGACGCCACCGCGAACGTGGCCCAGGCAGCGGAGGAGACGGGCGTCCAGGCGATCGTGAACATGTCGCAGGTCTCCGCCCGCCGCAACACCGCCAGCAACGCGGCACGCCAGCACTGGGTCGCCGAACGTGTCCTGGACCATGCCCCGGTCCCCGTCACCCACATCCGCCCGACCTTCTTCGCCCAGTGGCTGATCGACACCTGGGCCGACGGAACCGGCGAACTGCGCCTGCCGTTCGCCGACGGACGCCACGCCCCCATCGCGGAAACCGACCAGGCGAAGGTGATCGCGGCCATCCTCGAAGACCCCGCCCCGCACGCCGGCCGGATCTACCCGCTGTACGGAGCCGAGGAGCTCAACCACTACGACATCGCCGAGAAGATGTCGAAGGCGCTGGACCGCGAGGTCACCTACGTGCCCATCGAACTCGACGAATTCGCCGCCATCCTGCGCGGGCGCGGCGCACCGGAGCACCTGATCCAGCACCTGCTCGCCGTGGCCGTCGACTACCGCAACGGCGTCTTCGCCGGCACCAACGACCTCGTGAAGACGATCGGCGGCAGCGACCCCCTCGACGTCGAGGGCTTCATCGCCCACAACCGCGCCGCCTTCGACTTGCACACCGCCTGAACACTTTCGATCTGCCCACCACCTCAACACTGGAGAAGAGAATGAGTGTCTGGTTCATTACGGGATCGTCCCGGGGTTTCGGTCTGGAGATCACCCGGGCGGCTCTCGTCGCCGGTCACCAGGTGGTCGCGACGGCCAGGAAGGCCGAAGCCGTCCGTGAAGCGTTTCCCGACGCCGGTGACGCGCTGCTGGCCGTGCCGTTGGACGTGACCGACCCGCCGGGCATCCAGGCGGCCGTGGACGCGGCGGTCGAGCGGTTCGGCCGGATCGACGTCCTGGTCAACAACGCCGGCACCGGACTGCTCGCCGCCGTAGAGGAGTCCGACGACACCGCGGTCCGCGCGGTGTTCGAGACGAATGTGTTCGGCCCGCTCGCCGTGCAGCGGGCCGTGCTGCCGGTACTGCGCCGCCAGCGTTCCGGCCATGTGATCAACATCAGTTCCATCGTGGGCTTCGCCACCGCGCCGGGCTGGGGCATCTACGCCTCCACGAAGTTCGCTGTGGAGGGCTTCACCGAGACCCTCCACACCGAACTGGCCCCCCTGGGCATCCACGTCACCCTTGTGGAACCGGGCTTCTTCCGCACCGACTTCCTCGACCCCGCCAGCCTGAACTCGGACATCGACGTGATCGACGACTACGCGCCCACCGCCGGCGCGATGCGTGACGCCGTCCCCGGCCTCAACCACGCCCAGCCCGGCGACCCGGTCAAAGCCGCACACGCCATCGTCGAGATCGCCGCCACCCCGGAACCGCCCCTGCGCCTCCAACTCGGCACCGACACCCTCCAAGCCTTCGACACCAAACTCGACACCTTCCGCAAGGAGATGGACGCCTGGCGACACGTCGCCCTCTCCACCAACCACGACTAGGACAAGCAACACCGCTGGATCGGCTCTCTTCGGCACCACGGTCCGAAGCTCGTCAGGAGCTTCGGTTGCGCTTCGATTGACGGCGTCGCCCGACACTTCGACGTAAGTATCGAGTTCGCCCGCGTACGCATGTTGTCCTGTTCAGACACCTGTCTTGCGTGAGAGGATGATGTTGCAGAGACCATCACGGTGTGGACCGAGCACTGGATGACATGCTTCCTGACCAGGCGATTCCGAACATCGAAGCAGTATTCAGAACCACCCAGCAAGATCCCGCCAGGACTGCTGGCGGAAGACCATGGCATCGCCGAATGCCTGGGCGCGATCTCACCGCACGTACACGCCGGCGCGGGCGCCGGCGGCGGCGGCCTTGGCGGCGCGGTCGGCGGCGGTCTCGTCCGGCGGCTCTCCCGTGGTCAGCAGGCGGTAGTACAGGGGGGCGGAGACAGCGCGGACCACCTCCTGAGGATCGGTTCCGTCGGGCGCCTCGCCGCCGTCCTGCCGGCACCGGGCTCGGGTGCCAGGCACGCGCGTCCGGTCGACACGATCAGCGTGGGGGCTTTCCTCTTGTCGACATCCCAGGGGGCGGGGCACGGGCGGGAGTGGGATCATTACCAATAGTTCCGACCGCAGGGAGGATCGCCATGCCCGCCAGCCCCGACGAGGAGCCACAGCCCGATCCCGAGGAGTCGCCCGAGGCGGCGCCAGGGGGGAAGCCGCTGCGGCCGGTCGACTGGGACGGCGCGTTCAGCCGCACCTGGGCTGCCCGCGACCGGGACGACGTCATGAACCGCCTCGCCGCCGAGCAGGAGGCGGAGTGGGAGGACGAGCGGCGTTACCGTTCGGTGCGGGAGTTGGGGGAGCAGCTGCTCGCCGAGTCGTTGGAGAGGGGCACGGGCGGGTCGCCGGCGGCCCAGCCGGCGGAGCCGAGCCGCTGGCAGAGCGGGAACGACGAGTTGCAGCGGAAGCTGGACCGGCTCGACCCGCTGGCGCGGGCGGACACCGAGGACGCCGACCGGTCTGGGGACCGTTCCGATTCCGATCCGCGGTGACGGCGGGCGCTCAGCGGAGGCGTTCGGGCGGTGGGTGGTACTCGGGCGGAACGGGTCTGTCCGGCTGGGTGGCCTGCTCGGGCGGCGTGATCCGTTCGTAGCGGGCCTGTTCCGTGGTTTCCGCGAGGGTGCGGCGGGCGCGGAGGGTGTCCGTGTGCATGGGCCCGTGGTAGCGCATCGCCTCGCGGAAGGCGTTCTGGTGTAGCGGCAGGGCGTCTCTGGCGCGGCCCACCTCCCGGTAGGTATCGGCCAGGGCGTCGCGGCTGCGCCGGGTGTCCGGGTGATCGGAGCCCAGGGTGTGGACGCGGATGGCGTGGACGCGTTCGTGGAGGTCGACGGCCTGGGGAAGGCGGCCCGCGCCGCAGCGACAGGTGTCGGCGAGGGCGTCGGCGGTGCTCAGCGTGCGGGCGTCGGCGACGCCGTGCGCGCGGATCTGGTCGGTGAGGTGCCGTTCAAGCAGCGGGCGGGCCGCCTCGAACTGCCCGGTGCTGCGGTAGATCCCGGCGAGGAGAACACGGGTGTCCGCGGTGCGCGGATGCGCGGCGCCGAGAGCGCGCTCGTGCCAGTCCAGCACCTGTTCGAGGTGGGGCACGGCGTCGCGCGGGTTGCCGAGCCGGCCGTGCGCCTCGCCGATATCCAGCCGGGTCCGGACCGTCTCCGGATGGTCGGGCCCGAGGCCGGGGTGGCGTTCCCGGCCGGCCAGGGTGCGGTCGAGCAGGGGGAGTGCCTGGTCGGGTCGGCCGGCGTCCAGGTGGAAGCGGGCGCGCGCCTGGGTGCTGTCGAGAGTGCGAGCGTGATCGGGCCCGAGGACGCGCTCGCGGTCGGCGAGAGTCCGATCGAGTTCGCGGGTCGCGTCGTCGACGCGGCCAGCCTGGCGATACGTGATGGCGAGCTGGTGGCGGGTGTCGAGGGTGTCAGGGTGGTCGGGACCAAGGGCGCGCTCGCGTCCGGCGAGGGCGGTCTCGGCCTGGGCGAGCGCGTCGCCGGTCGCGCCGATCCGTCGGTAGGCAATGGCGAGGTGGTGGCGGGTGCCGAGCGTGTCGGGGTGATCGATGCCGAGAACCTGCTGGCGTTCGCTGAGAATCGGCCGTAACAGGCCGATCGCCTCGTCGTCCTGGCCGCGATCGGCATGCAGAACTCCAAGATCGTGACGGCATTCCAGCGTCGCAGGATCCCCGGGGCTGGAATCGCGGGCGCGATCGGCGAGATTGCGCTCGAACAATGCCTGGGCGTGGTCGAGGTGGCCGGCGCGTTGGTAGGTGCGGGCGAGGGATTCGCGGCTGGTGAGGGTATCGGGGTGGTCGGGGCCGAGGACGCGTTCGCGGTCGGCGGCGTTGCGTTCGGCCAGCGGGCCGGCGACGGCGAGGTGGTCGGCGCCCAGGGCGGCGCGTAGGTGGGTTTCGCGGGCGGTGAGGGTGTCGGGGTGGTCGGGGCCGTCGAGGCGTTCGCGGGCGGTGACGGCACGGGCGGCCAGTGGTTCGGCCTGCTCGGGGTGGCCCTGTTCGGTCAGGTAGGCGGCGGTGTGCTCGGCGAGCCAGGCGGTGTGAGGGGTGTCGGCGGCCGGGTCGGTGGCTTCCAGGACGGCCTGGGCGTGGGGGAGGAGCTCCCGCCAGGGCGGCCAGGCGTCCGGGGTGGTGGTGACGTCCGCGGGCAGGGCGGCGTGCAGCATCCGGCCGAGGCCGTCGACGAGCTCGGCGGCCTGCTCGGGAGTGGTGTGGGTGCGTACGGCGGCGCGGACGAGGGTGTGGGTCGTCAGCGCGTCGCCGTCGCGGTGCGCGAGGCCGGCGCGTTCGAGGGCGGCGGTGGTGGCGGCGAGTGCCATCGGGCTGGCCGTGGCCGCGCGCAGCCCGGCGTCGGGGATCTTCGCCGGGTCCGCGGTGAGCAGCCGCAGGGGTAGCCGGCCGGCGTCGCCGTGCGCGGCCAGGCGCAGCAGGACGGCGGCCGCGGGGCTGTCGGCGTCAAGCCGCCTGATCGCCTCGTTCCACAGGGTGGCGGTGGTGACGTCGGGCCGTCCCGGCGCTCGTCCTTCGCCGAGCGTGCCCGCCGGGTTGGCGGTCAGCTCCGCCAGGTAGTCCTCGACCTGGCCGTGCACGTCGATGAGGCGATGCGCCGCCTGGTCGAGGGCCAGCGGATGATCGCCGAGGCGCTCGGCGACGCGGCCCGCCAGCGTCCGGTCGACCGCCGGCAGCCGGTCCGCGAGCAGCGCCACGGACTCGCCGCGTTCCAGCGGCCCGAGCTCGACCACCCGCCCGTTCCACGCGCCGTCGAGACGCCGGTCCCAGTCCAGCGCGGAGCCCCGGGAGGTCACCAGCACCCGCCCCGCCCCCTCGGACGGCCGCAGCCAGGCCGGCAGCCGCGCGGCGTCGCCGGCGTCGTCGAGGACGAGCAGCCACCGCCCGCCGGCCTCGTCCAGCCGGGCCAGCACCGCCGCGGGCTCCGCCTGCGCGGGCAGCCCCAGGTCGGGCGCGAGCGCGCGTACCTGCTGCTCGATCTGCCCGGGCCGGCCCGCGGGCACCCACCAGACGGCTTGGAAGTCCAGCCGATGCCGGCTGACGTACTCGGCGGCCAGGCTGGTCTTGCCGATGCCGGCGAGGCCCGTGACGGCGACCAGCCCGCCGCTGCCCAGCGCCGCGTCCAGATGGTCGAGCTTGTCCGTCCGGCCGACGAACCGGGCCGCCGGCCGCGGCACGTTCCACACCGCCGGCAGTTCGGCCGGGAACACCGGCCGCCCCGCCGCCCCCGGAAACTCCACCGGTCTGCCTCGCGCCGCCGCGAGTCCTTCGCCGCCGCCACCGGGCACGGCGGCCAGCAGCGCCGTCTCGGCGGCCCGCTCACCCCGGCCGGCGAGATCGATCGCCGCGATCTGCCCCAGCAGCCCCGGAATCGGCCGCTCGGTCACCCGTGCGACCAGCAACGGCCGATGCGGCCCGGCGATCGGCGGCGACCAGGCAGCGCCCCACTCGGCGAGCGCCTCCGGTGAGTTCAGGTAGCCGTCGGACACCACCGCGATCGTGTAGCGCGAGTTCCGCGTCGCCGCGTCGAGCCAGGCGACCCGATGCGTCCCGGGCACCTGATCCCACGCCGCGTTCACGACCCGCTGCCCACCGCGCTCCAAGGCGAAGGTGATCCACTCCGCCCACCGCCGCCCGTCCTCAGCGAACGACACAAAACAGTCGAAGGTCCCCTCCTCGCCCCCGACCATCACCCGATCAGTATGGCATAGTCACGCAAAGCAGTGCTGGGCTTGGTCGTTGTGGCGGAGGCCTACACGGCGTGCGGCCGCGGTATCGCCGTGGCCCGCACTTCGTCCAGGACGGAACTGATCGCGCCGATCTCGGGGTTCGGTGAAGAACCGCTCGGGATCTTCGCGCGTGAGCCTGGTGAAGGGGGCATCGTAGAGAGGTTAAACGACAAGCTGGGACAGGCTCTCAGTTGAGAATTCGGGAGGCCGGTCCATAGCCATCGGTAGTCGTGAACGCTCGTCAGGTGGACGGGCGGTCGCGGCAGATAGTGGCGAGGTCGCAGGTCACGCAGGCTGAACACCAGGTGCGGTGGCGGGGGAGATTGTTGGAGCGGAGATCGTCGCCGCCGGACTTGATCTTGAGTTTGATGTCAGTGAGAAGCTGGTCATTGACAAGCTCGCGGGTGCTGCGCGCTCGCGCGTCGAGGTTGAGAACCTCGACGAGGTCGGCGGAGGTGCCAGTGAGTTCCTGGTAGCCGAGGGCATAGACGTGGAGCTGGTCGCGGGTGACGTCCTCAGCCTGAGCTCGTTCGGTCGACTTGAAATCGACGATGGAGACCTCGTCCGTGTCCAGCCGGCGGATCAGGTCGATGCGGCCGTCGACGGTGATGCCGGGGGCGATGCGGACCTGGACCTGCTGCTCGCTGTACATCGTGTGCGGCAGCGCTTCGGCGTTCTCGGCGAGATAGCGGCGGACCGCCTTCCGTGCCGCGTTGCGCAGGTCCTCCTTGAGCGCCGGGTAGGCGAACGGGACGGACAGGTGGCGGTCGACGAGTTCCGCGACGTCGGCGTCGGTGACGACCGTGCCGTCTATGGCCTTCTTGTGGATCTCGGCCATGACGTCGTGGACGGATTTTCCGTAGCCGAGGGCCTCGTGCAGGGGCGGGTTGAATCCGTAGAGGAAACGCAACTTGAACTGGTAGGGACACTCGAAGAGGAACTTCAACTCGCTGAAGCTGAGCGTGACGTCCGGTAGCTCGTGGCGCGGGCGGGGCGTCAGCCGCGGCCCGCTGTAGGGGACGGCAGCCGTGAGCACCTTGTTGTTGCGCGTGGCCAGGTCGAAGAACGGCGACCGGGTGTTGTAAAGCTTGTTCCCGCCCGGCGAGTACGTCAGCGCGAGGTACTTCTGCGCCCGGGTGAGCGCCACGTAGAACAGCCGGGCCTCATCCTCCGGTGTTCCGCGGTACCGATCGGCATCGGGCACCGCAGACTGCGGTAACACATGGAAGATGCCCACACCGCCCTGGCGCTTCGACGGGAAGCGGTTCTTGCGCAGCGCCGGGATGAACACCGCCGGCCACTGCATGCCCTTGGCCTGATGGACGGTGGCGATCGTGACCGCGTCAGGGCTGGCGTAGCCGACGTCGGCGTCGCTCTCCTCGTAGTAGCTGGGCGCGTGGTACTGCAACCACTTGGCGAAGGCTCGGTACTTCTCCTCCGGCTTGGACTGGAAATGGATCTGCTCGAAGTCCGAGATGGCCTGGCTGAACTTACCGAGGTTGTAGAAGACCAGTTCGCCGCGCACCGGGTCACCGGCGGACGGGATCGTGTCTTCCCGCAGGCCGGCCGCCTCCAGGAAGTTCAGGTAGGTGCGCTGGATGTTGTAGGTGTTCCAACGCTCGCCGGGCTTCCAGTCCTTGGCCGCCTCCAAGATCTGCAATCCGGCGATGAGCGCGTCTTCGTTAAGCCCGAGATCGGCCGCGTGCCATGCGGCCCGGACCGCCGCGGCATCGGTCTCATCGACGATGTACTCGAAGCAGCGGACACATGCCTGGATTTCAGGGGCGTCGAACAGCCGGGCGAGCCCCTTGATGATGTACGGGATGCCGCGTCGCTTGAGTTCGGCGACCAGCGGATCAGCATCCTTCGACACGCTGCGGAACAGCACCGCCATGTCCGACCAGCTCAGCCCGCGCGCCAGCGCGTCGGCGGTGTCCTGGAATGCTGACCCGCGCAGTTCGGTGATGCGGTCGCAGATCCACACCGCCTCCGCGTCCGGGTCGGCGAAGTCCAGCGCGAGCAGGTCGCCGCGTTCGAAGACCTGATGGCCAGCTGCGACCATGTTCTTCGTCAGCCGCTCCGAGACGAGGGACTCGACTGCTGACTTCGCCAGTGCGACGACCGCTAGGCTCGAGCGGAAGTTGTCGTCCAGGTTCACGCTGCGCACACCCTTGTAGCGGCGGGTGAACGTCTGGATGTTGTCGACGGTGCTACCGCGCCACTGGTAGATCGTCTGGTCGTCGTCGCCGACGACGCAGAGGTTCGCCCCGAACCGGCACAGCGCGCGGATGATCCGTTCCTGGATGTGGTTCGTGTCCTGGTACTCGTCGACGACCACATAGCGGACGGTGTCGCGGATGTGCCGGACGAGCGCGCCGGCCATGTCGTCCTCGGGCGCCGACTCGAGCATGTCGACGGCAGTGCGCAGCAGTTCGGGGTAGTCGAAGTAGTGGTGACTGTGGATCAGACCCCGGTACATGCCGAGCGCTTCATCCAACGAGTCCGGGACCTCGCCGACCTTGACGTCCTCCTCCCGGAGGATGCCCATCACCTGCAGGTAGAGGCGCGAGTCGAGGTAGCGCTTCATCGGCCGCGACGACCCGTTGACAACGGCCCGCGCCGTCGCCATGCCGGACTTCCGATAGTTGCGGTCGGTGAAGAGCCTGCCCTGGATCTCATCGAGGATCGAGTACTTGAACGTCGCGGGCACCTTGTCCTGCAGGACCGCCCGGGCGAAGCCGTGCATGGTGCCGATGTACATGTCGGCCAAGCCGTGGACGTCGCCGAGCTGTTCGGCGATCAGCGTCAGCGTCCGGTCCTTCAGCTCGGATGCGGCCTTGTCCGTGAACGTGAAGGCGACGACGTTCCTCGGCTCGACTCCGGGCCTGCGCAGGATCGCCACGATCCGCTGCGAGATAACTTGCGTCTTCCCGGAGCCCGCGCAGGCAATGATCAGCAACGGGTCATCCAGCGTCCCGATCGCCTGCCGCTGCCCGTCGGTATACTCCACGCGCTTCCCCCCGATCGAGCATTCGCTCCTGGATGCTACAGGTCGATGACCTTCAGAGCTTCGTCGCCGTAGTTGTTGATGACCTTGATGGCGATCTGGCCGGTAGACGGGAGCGGGAACGGGCGGGACCGGGTGGAGTTCAGGCTCTCCCACGCCGCCTGGTCGATGTCGGCCTTGAGCGCCTTCGCCAGCCGCTCGTATGGGTCGCGGGCGCCGGTGAAGTAGCAGTGCCGGACGAAGAACGCGTCGCCGGTATAGTCCGTGTCGATCATCCACAAGGCGATCCGTGACGAGTCGCTGGAGCGGATCTGACCGCTGGTCGGGTCGTACACGTCGATGCCGTGCAACTCGACGACGACCGACCCGTCGCCGGTCCGTTCCCAGGTG
Organism: Frankia canadensis; assembly: GCF_900197875.1. Classification (GTDB taxonomy): domain Bacteria; phylum Actinomycetota; class Actinomycetes; order Frankiales; family Frankiaceae; genus Frankia; species Frankia canadensis. The sequence continues at coordinate 15,262 of NZ_FZMO01000524.1, forward strand.
ATGTCGGGCTCGCCGAAGATGGTGAACAGGTTCGCGGCACGGGTCTTCTTCAGCAACTCGTTGCCCATCGCCAGGTCGGGGTTCATCCGCACCGACTGGACCTCGATCTTGCCGATCTGCCGCAACCGGCCAGTGACCGCGAACGCGTCCTCGTCCGGGCGGAACTCGGCCGCCGTCTCGACGACCTGGCTGTCAAAGGCGAAACCGAGCATGAGCAGCAGGTCGTGGCCTTGGCCACGCAGCGCTTCCCGGGCTGCCCGGCGGACGAGATCCGCGGTGACCGTGCCGTATTGCGGGCCGATCGCGACCGCGATGCGCTCCGGTGTGCCGTTGACCGCACCGGCCCTTGTGCCAACGGCCTGGATGTAGTCGCCGCCGTGACGTTCGAGAGTGTCGAACTGGAGGCGCTCCTGCTTCACGCCGTTTTGCACGCCGGCGGTCCGCAGGTTCTCCAGAACCGTCGTCTCGAATGACTCCGCCTCGGCGGCCTGCGCACCCTCACGTTCACTGCGGGGCCTCTGGTCATCGTTGGCCGGAACTAGCGAGCGGTACGGCGAGAGGCTCTCCACCGTGAACGGGCCGGCGACCCGAGTCTTCTTCTTGTCCTCGTACGGCCGGTCATAGAGCAGCTCGGACTCGGCGTGCCGGGCGATTGCCGCATCGATGTCCTCCCGGCACATCCCTTCCTTGATGTCCGGGTTGTTTGCGATCGACTTCAGCGTGACATGCGGAACCCGCTGGTACACGAAGCCTTGGCGGATGTCGCCTCGACCTCGACTGGTCGCGGGCGGGAGTCCGGTGAGCTCGGCCTCCTTCTCACGCCCGTCAGGCGAGTCCGCGAGGAGGTAGTAGGGCAACTTCGCAGCCATGATCCGCTGCCGAGCCAGTGTGATCGCTACCCGCGACGTGTCGATCGTGATCCATCGCCGCCCCCACTGCTCGGCGACTATCGCGGTCGTCCCCGAGCCGCACGTCGGGTCTAGGACGAGGTCGCCGGGGTCCGTCGCCATCAGCATGCACCGCTCGACGACCTTTGGGGACGTCTGCACCACGTAGATCTTGTCTCCAGGGCGGCCCGCGACAACCGTGTCGGTCCACAAGGAGCTAATGGCCACGGCTGGAAAGTCGTCAAGATATCTGACATATCCGAGCGAGTTTCGCCGCGCTGCTACACGGTTCGCCAGGATGAGACGATCCATCCCAGCGCGATGGGTCTTCCATTCACCCGCTTGCGGGAGAAAGCTGCGGCCCTCCAACTCGACGGGGTAGTAGCCGGTGCGTGCCTCCCTGACTCGTGGGCTGGTCATGTTGTCCAGCCTGAATGGTCGTCCCGCCGACGGTTCGAATTCGCCAGAGCGATTGCTCTCCCGCCTGCCGTCCGGGAGTTCGATGTAAACGTACTCGCCAGCCCCGGCGGAGCCAAACGACTTGGTCAGGTACATGTTGTGGTAGCGAAGATGATCGCGGTCCTTGGCATACCAGACGATGTAGTCGGCTACGGTCGGGAGATACTCGGCGGTGGCGCTGCTCGTCTTCGCGAAGGCGATCTGCGAGACGAAATTCTGGCCGCCGAACACCTCGTCGAGGAGACTCCTGACGAGGTGGACGTTCTCGTCGCCGATTTGGAGAAAAATACTGCCAGATTCGGTGAGCAGGTCACGGGCGACGACTAGCCGGTCGCGTAGGTAGGCCAGGTAGGAGTGGATGCCCCACTGCCAGGTGTCGCGGAAGGCCTTGATCTGTTCGATCTCGCGGGTGGCGTCGTCGAGCTTGCCGTCCTTGACGTCGCGGCTGGCGGTGGAGACCTGCCAGTTGGAGTTGAACCTGATGCCGTAGGGCGGATCCAGGTAGATCATCTGGATCTTTCCGCGGAGGTCCTCGCGTGCAGATAGGGAAGCCATGACCTGCAGGGAGTCGCCGAGGATCATGCGGTTCGACCAGTTGGCGGGGTGCTGGTAGAACTCGACGCTCTCGAACCCATCGTTGTTGAGGCCGTCGAAGTCTGCGAACAGGTCGGGCTGGTCGTAGCTGTTTCCGCGGCGGCCGGCGGTGACGGCGCGTAGATCCTCGATGAGGTACTGCGGCTCGAGCTTCTCCTGGATATAGATCGGCGGCGCGGCGATCTCGAGGGCAACCGAGTCCTGTTCGTCTTTGCCCTTCCAAACCAGCTGTGGGTCGAGAGCACTATCGCGGGTGGCGCGCTCCGCGAGCGGCACGGGTCGCTGGTAGGCGACCGGGACCGGCCGTTCGACGTCCTCGGTGACGAGGTCGTGCGCGTGGGCATCGGCAGTCGGGATGTTCAGCCGCTTGTCGGCGTGCCGGATCGCGCCGACTTCCTGACCGGTCGTGGGCGAGGTCGTGGCGGGCTTACGCGGCGGCATGGCGACGGTTCTCCTCGGCTGTTGCCTGGCCTGCCAGGCGGGTTGCTCGGGATGGCTGGCGGGCGGTTCGCGCGGCGGTCATGTCGGTAGCCCGGTGATGGGCGCGTCGGCGTACAACAGCTCGATCGCGTCGCGCAGGTCGTGGTAAGCGCTCGCCGGGTTCTTGATCTCGACATAGCCCCAGCGGCCGAAGCCACCGTGGTTGTTGACGGCGGCGCACCAGCGCTCGCGGGCGGTCAGTGCCTTGCTGGACGCCATCGCAGCCATCGTCGTGTCCGAGGATTTGAAGGCGCCGGAGACCTCGACGATCAAGGTTCTGTCCACGGCGCCGTCGCGGCGGGTGAGCCGGGCCAGGAAGTCGGGGCGGTAGCGGCGGGTCTGCGCGCCGTGCAGGTAGGGGATCTCGAACTCCAGATGGTCGTTCTTCACGTAAGAGGCGACCTGTGGCAGAAGCTCGAGCTGCTGGGCGACGTCCCGTTCCCAGGTGTTGCCCTCGCCGTGCATCCCATCGAGCACGACGTAGTTGACCGGCGACTTCTTGGGGTCGGTCTCCCAGACTTGGCGCGAGGTGAAGAAGTCGACGCTGTCGGTCGATCCCTCTGGCTCGAAGGTTCGGAAGATCGGGGCGATCCGAGGTGGCTGCCCGCTGGTGTCACTATGTATCGCGAGCTGGAGGAGATTCGCCGCCTGCTGGGCGCGTTCGGCGAACAGTAGTTGGCCGATGAACGCGCCGGGCGCGAGCTCGACACACTCGTCCATCCACTCCCGCGCGATACGCACGAGAGACGGGAACAGCCAGAGCTTCCGGTTGCCGCCATTGTCGGTGAAGTGCGTGTCGACCAGGCGTTTGGCTAGCTCGAAGGCGACCTGAGCCGGCCGGGCAACCCGGTAGTAGTCCAGGTCGTGCTCGACCTGCGCACCGATGACGCCGCTGCTCTTCGTCCAGGAGGGGACGTCCGAGTCCAGCCGCATGAGGTGCTCGTCGCCGAACTCGGCGTACGGCAGGCTGTCGGACTCCTCCTGGCGGTAGCCGTCGAGGCGCGGGAAGCGGATCCGCAACTCGGCGCGGCCGTCCATCGCCCGGACATGTACCGGTGTCCGACGCGGAGCGACCTCCTTGGGATCCGCCTCCGTCCGGATGAACGAGAACGGTACACCGTACACCTCGGCGTACTCGGGCTCGAAGAACCCGTCCTCGTTGACGTCGTAGGAGCGGCGGCGCAGCCCGCGGCCGACGACCTGCTCGCACAACAGCTGCGAGCCGAACGCCCGTACACCGAGGATGTGGGTGACCGTGTTCGCGTCCCAGCCCTCGGTCAGCATCGACACCGACACGACGCAGCGCACGTCTGCGCCGAGGCTGCCAGGCTTGCCGACAGTGTTCATCACCTCGCGCAACAGGTCGCCGTCGTCGAGGTCCTCGGCGTCGCGGTGGGTACGGGCCGCGTACTCCTGCTTGAATTTCTCGATCTCGGCGGCGGCCGCTTCGCGGAAGTCCTTGTTCAGGCTCTCGCCCGACTCCAGCTGCATGGAGTCGACCAGGATCGTGCGTGGACGCGCCACCCACTGCCCTCGATCGACGTTCGAGAAGAGTGGTAGCTGCCCTGGCGTGAGCGCCTCACCGACCTTGCCCGTCGCCGCGTAGCCTGCGATGTAGTCGAAGACATGCTTGGAGACCGCAGTGTTGTTGCACACCACGATGAACACCGGCGGCGTCTCCCCGGAGACACCGTTCTCCTGCCACCGCCGGTAGGCCGTCTCATAGTGGCTGTACAGGCTGCGCAACGCGCCCTCGAGCACGCCGGGAAGGCCCTGCGCCGCGGCTGACGGCTGGCCGATTTTCGCTCCTCGGCGTGCCAGCGGCTTCAGGTCGCTGCTGACCTTCGACCACAACTGCCGGTAGGCGACGTCGTCTCCCGCCGCGTTGTCGTCGACCGGTACCCGGGGGATCTTGACGATGCCGGCCTCGATCGCGTCCATCAGCGAGAAGTCTGAGACCACCCATGGGAACAGGTAGCCCTCTGGGTAGCCGGAGCCCTTCAGGAAGAACGGGGTCGCGGACAGGTCGTAGATCGTCTTGATCCCAGTCTTGCGCTGCACGTCGCACAGGCCCGTGAACCAGCGTCGGGCTTCGTCGTTGCGTGCCGCGGCCTCTTTCTTGTCCTCGCCGGTTAGCTCCTGCTCGATCGTTGCGGACTCGTCGACGGGGGCGTTTCGTCCCCGGTAGCAGTGGTGCGCCTCATCGTTGATCACAACGATCTCGGAGGACCGGCCGCCGCTGAACTCCCGCAGCACGCGGTTGACCATCTGCTCCGGCGTCTCGGTGAACACCCCGGCCACGTCCCCGTCCGGCCGGTCGCCCTTCAGGTAGAGCTTGGTGTTCGCTGAGATGGCCTTCCCCTCCTTCGTCTGCCGGTACAGCAAGGAGTGGAAGTTGGTCACAACGATCTCGGCCCGCCGCAGCGACGCGACCAGGTCGCCCGGCACGAGGTCGCGCAGCTTGTAGTAGTTCCCCTCGTCACTGGGCATCAGCACCCGCAGCCGGTCGCGGATCGTGATCCCCGGCGTGACGATCAGGAACCGGCGCGCGAACCGCGCATCCTGCGCCGCCGCAACCTTGTTCAGCGTCTGCCACGCGATCAGCATCGCCATCACGACGGTTTTGCCCGACCCTGTCGCCATCTTGAACGCGATCCGAGGCAACCCGTCGTTGTGCTCCTCGTTCCGCTCGGCGAGGTAGTTGCGGACCCAGGTGTCGCCCGTGCGCGGTGCCGCCTCGGCGATGAAGATCGCAGTCTCGACGGCCTCCAGTTGACAGAAGAGTACCTTGTTGTCTCGATCGGGATCCGACCAGTACTCCAGCAGCCGCCGCGTCGTCGGCGTGACGTTCGGGTACTTCAGCGCGCGCCACCGGTCCACCCGCGCGCGGATCTGGTTGATCTCCACATTGACCTTCCGGCGCTCGCCGGTCACGTTCAGGTCCAGCTCGCCCTGGACCGCCCTGCCCCTCGTCTTCCGCGCGGGCGGCACCGGGCTCCAGTACTCGCTCGGCCGCCGCCCAAGCACCGTCTCGTCGGTGATTACCCCGTTATCGTCGAACCGCCAGTGCACCGTGGGCACGTCGTACGGACGGTTGATGATCGGGTTATCGATCACCGCACTCATGAAGCCCCCACCCCCTGGTCGATCCCGCCCGGCGACATCGACGGCCTGACCGGCCGCATCCGTATCCCGCAGGACTATCCGCGCTGATGCTGAAGCATAGTGACCCACTGCGACAGAACGACACCCACTCCGGCGCGGCCGCGGCCCTGAGCCTGGCGTAGGCATATATGGCGTGCGGCCGCCATATCTCCGTGGCCCGGACTCCGTCCAGGACGAAGGAGCAGGCCCGCGGCGGTGACAGCGCGACGGTGCGCTACCGCGGCCCGGCGCGCGGCGCCCGGCGGCCCGCTCGTTCCAAGACCCACCGCGAGAATGGGCGCGACCATAACGAATTTGTTATGCTGCGGCATGGTCCAGTGGACACTGGTCGTACACCCCGACGTGCGGGAGTGGCTGCATGAGCTTCTTAAGACCGATCGCCTGAGTGCGGCGCTTGTCGGCCAGGCGATTCAGCACGTCGTCGGCGGCCGTGGCCCAGACGAGGCCGCCCGCTCGTCGACCGGATCAAGGGCAGCAAGCTGCCATCTGAAGGAGTTGCGCCCGGCCAGCGCCGGCGGGACCGAGATCAGAATTCTGTTCCTGTTCGACACCGTCAGACAGATGGTGCTCCTGGTCGCGGGAGACAAGTCCGGCAACTGGCAGCGGTGGTACGAGGTAGCGATCCCGCTCGCCGAGGCACGCTACGCCGAACACCTGGTAGCGCTGGGAGAGGGAGGTTGATCGCCGTGAGTGGACCAGCTGCCGCGGGTTGGCACGCCTACGAGGACACCGGTGAGCTACTCGCAGAGCTCGACCTCAACGACGCCGACATGGCGCGGGCGCGTGAGATCACCGAAGATCACATCCGGGCGTGGCATCTCGCGCAGATTCGTACCGAGCAGGACCTCACCCAGTCCGACCTCGCTGCTGCCATGGGAGTTTCCCAGCCGCGCGTGTCCGCCCTCGAACGGGGCGAGCTCGACAGCGTCACCCTCTCCACCCTGCGCGCCTACGTCAGCGCCCTCGGTGGCAAACTCCGCATCGTCGCCGACTTCGGCGATCGGGAGTACCGTCTCACCTGACACTGACGACGATCAGGGGGTTGTGCCCCCGTGGGGCGTCCAACAGCGCACCCGACCTGCTGCGCACTGTGGTCGTGCTCTTGCGAACGACCGCCATCACAACGGCGAGCCGCAAGGGCGTCCATCAAGTCCCCGCCGTCGAGGAGAAGATCGCCGAGCCTCTCGAACCCCTGAATAGCTCCGGCGTGTGGCGAAGGTTGCTGATCCAGGAGTCGTGATCCTCGACCAGCTCCGTGAGCAGCGTCTCGGTCAGCCGGCTCGGAGGGATGCGCGAGTAGACCTCTGCCAGGTCGCCCACGGGCGGGGGATCCGCCTGCGCCTCGCGCGCCTCCGCCAGACTGGCCTCCAGCGCGGCTGCCGTGCGATCCAGAATCGCCTCCCGGTACGGATGCATCGCCAGCAAGGACGCGACAGCCGGGTCGGCGGCAGTCAGTCGTTCGAGGATCATCTCCTTCGAGGGCGGCAGGTCATCACCGTCGCTTGTCAGGCACTCTGTCGCGACGTCGCTGGAGAGGCGAATCTGATCGTCCTGGCTGGAGGCCTCGGCGCGTCGCACGGCGGCCTCCGGTCGGTCCTGCGGGTACATGTTGTCGAAGGGCATCTGCGCAAGGTGCGGTGGGACTGGCAGCTTGCGTCGCTCTCTGTTACCGATTGAGGCCTCCCCGGGTTGCGTGCGACTCCCAATCGTGACGCGACGGGCATCGTCAGCGACACTATCGGAGGACGCGGGAGGATTCCGCCGATTTCAGTCGGTTGCCTTCGGGTGGCCGGTGCCGGCGTGGATCACCCAGGCAGTTCGGTTCGCATCGTCGATCAAATACCAGATGCGCCCGGCGGCCGTGACCTCGTACTGCCACTGTTCCACCGACTGGCCCTTGAAGGTCGCGCTGCCCAGACGCCCCTTGAGGCGGTGCTGGCGATCCGGGTTGTCGCGAGCACGAGGCGAGGATCGGATCGCATCGTAGGCGTGTCGGAGGTTGCGTGGCGCCTGCCGGGCAAGATGCTCCCAGCCGCCGGCCGCATCGTTGGAGGCGAAACGGATGTCGTACTCGCCGTCGGCGGGAGGCGGAGCGGCGCGGTCTCCCCTCTTCGGGTTCATTCGGCGTCGGGGACGACTGGTCGCGGGACGGGGCCGAGATCGCCATCGGGCTCACGGGTCAGTGCAGCGTGCAGGGCCGGGTCGGCGTGGATCTCGGCGGTGTGGCGCCACTGGGTGAGCAGGATGGCGATGGGCGCCAGCGTGTCGAGTGCCACCGCCCCGCTCGCGGTTTCGATCAGTTCGGCGAGAAAAGTGTCGACGTCCTCGGCGGGCAGGAACACCGTCCACGGCACGGCGTCCGGCAGTGCCTCTCGCAGCGCGACGACGTTGCCCGTGCGGATGAGGCTGGCGATCAGGCGGGTGGCGAAGTCGACCACGGCGGAGTCCCGCTCGAGCTGCTCGACCCGCATGAGCGCGAGGTCGGACGCGTCTCGGCGACGCAGCCGCAGGGCCCGGACACTGTCGAGGCGCTGGGCGGTTGCCGCCGGGTGGTGCAGCAGCTCGCTGAACGGGACGTCCTCATAGGCCACGCTCATGACATCCACAGTAGCTCGGATGTCGGGCGACGGCGAGGAGGCCGAAGTGGGCCGTCAGGGACCCGGCTTGCGATTTTCGCAAATCGCAAGGAGGCTGTTCTCATGGAAGGCGCACCCGGTCGAGTGCTGAACCTGATCGAAGGCTCGGGGCAGAGCCGTCGCGCCTTCGGCCAGGACGTCGGGCTCGATGATTCCAAGCTCTCCAAGTCCCTCAGCGGTGCCCGCCGCTTCTCCTCCCTCGACCTGGCCCGCATCGCGGACAAGTGCGGCGTCACCATCGAGTGGCTGCTCACCGGGGAGGAGCCCGCGCTGGCCCTCGCCGCGCGGACCACGACCGGGCAGCAGGCATGCACCGTACTGGAGACCGCCAGGAAGTACAGCGTGATGCGCGAGGATCTGGCGACGCTCGGCCGGTCGCAGCCGTGGCGGCCGGTGGACGTCGGCTACTCGGGTGGAACGTACGCCGAGCAGGGCCGCGCGCTCGCCTCCGCGGCGCTGGTGCGCACCGCCTCCGCGGGGCTGTCAGTGACCGATGCGGACCTACCTGCTCTGGTCGAGACGGCGTTCGGGGCCGACGTGGCCGTGGTCATCCTCGATGACGGCTTCGACGGGCTGTGCGCGTCGTCGGACGACGCGAAGCTGATCGTCCTGGGGGCCTCCGCGATCCCGGTCCGGCAGCGGTTCACCCTGGCACACGAGCTGGGACACCTCCTGGCCGGCGACGACCAGGACGTGCACCTGGACAAGGACATCTACGAGCGACCGCAGGAGAAAGACTCCAGTGAGATGCGGGCAAACGCCTTCGCATCCGCGTTCCTCATGCCAGAAGGCGCCCTGCGGGAAACGGTGGGGAGATCGGGCCTCACGGTGGAGGGGTTCGCCGCGCTCGCCTGCGACTTCAAGGTCGCGCCGTCCGCTCTGGCGATCCGGCTGCAGCAGCTGCGGCTGATCGACGCCGGCACCTGCGACCGGTTCCGGACGCTCACTGCGGCGAAGGTGGCCTCCATCGCAGGACGCTCCGAAGAGTTCGCGCGCGGGGTCGCGGACGCGAGCGCAGCACGCCCACCCGGCCTGCTCGTCCGGGACGCCTACCTGGCCTACGAGAGCGGCGCGACCACGATCCGCCTCTACGCAAACCTGCTCGGCATCGACGCCGACGAACTCGGGCAGTCGCTTGATTCCAGTGAGGGCCGCCAGGCACCCGATGACAACATTGCCCCTGCGGGAGGCTGGTGATCAGGCAGGTGGCGAAGCCGAGTGCGGCGAATTCCCACTCGAGCTGCTCGACTCGCATGGGCGCGGGGTCGGATGCCCGTAGTGCAGGAACAGGTTGGCGAGTACGGGACTGGCCGCGGATTCCTGTGGGGTTCCGCGGTCTCGTTCCGCCAGCGCCCACCAAGATCGTAGACGGGCTCGGGTGTGGGCGCCTCGACGGACTCGCTGGTCCGTCGAGCAGATGACGACCGTCACCCGGAGTGGTACCGTATCCGGTACAGGTCGAGTGTTGGGGAGGCGGGATGGTGGCGGCGATCAGTGCCAGTGAGGCGCGCAGGACGCTGTTTCCGCTGATCGAACAGGTCAATGCCGATCACACGCCGGTGGAGATCGTCTCGAGGCGGGGAAACGCGGTCCTGGTGAGCAAGGAGGACTGGGACGCCATCGTCGAGACCGGCTACCTGCTGCGCACGCCCGCGAACGCCCGGCGGCTGATGGAAAGCGTGGAGCAGTGGCGCGCGGGCGGCGCGATCGAGCGTCCCCTCGGCCCTGACGAGTGAAGCTGGTCTGGACCGACCATGCCTGGGAGGACTACCTGTACTGGCAGGGTCAGGACCGCAGAACACTGAAGCGCATCAACGCCCTGATCGCGGACATCAAACGTGATCCGGAAGGGCAGGGGATCGGCAAGCCCGAGCTGTTGCGCAACAACCTCGCCGGGCTGCGGTCACGGCGCATCGACGACGAACACCGCCTGATCTACGCGGTCGAGACCAGCCAGATCACGATCATCTCCTGTCGCTACCGTTATCAGTAGCCGAGCCTGGCGCGGGCCGGCCGGGCCCTCTCTACAGGCCCATTCGGTCTTCAGAGATGGCATGGCCGTGGGGCAGGGCCGAGGTCCCTGTCGGGCTCGCGGGTCAGCCCTGAGTGCAGAGCCGGGTCGGCGTGGATTTCTGCGGTGTGGCGCCACTGGGTGAGCAGGAGGGCGATGCGCGCGAGCGTGTCGAGCGCCACGGCGCCGCTCGCGGTTTCGACCAGTTCAGCGAGAAAAGGTGTCGACGTCCTCAGCCGGTAGAAACACTGTCCACGGCACGGCGTCCGGCAGCGCCTCCCGCAGCGCGGCGACGTTGCCCGTGCGGATGAGACTGGCGATCAGGCGGGTGGCGAGGTCGACCACGGAGTAGTCCCGCTGGAGCTGCTCGACCCGCATCAGCGCGAGGCCGGACGCGTCCCGGCGATCCCACAGGCGGAGTCCGTGTACTTCGAGTATGTGAAGGAACGGGAAGCGGAGGAGGGCAGCTCATGACCGGATTTCCCCGGTGGAACGACGTCCGCGCCGGCCTGGTCGCCGACGCCGGCGGCGAGGAGGCCCTGACCGAGGCCCGCAGGCGCAATCAGGCCTACATCGACGGCCACCGGCTCGCCGAACGGCGCAGACTCCTCGGCCTCACCCACACCGACGTCGCCGAATCCATGGGCGTCGGCAAGAGCCGGATCTCCCAGATCGAACGCGGCGAGGTCTCGACCGTGGACGTCATCGCCCGCTACGTTGCGAGGTCGGACGCCCTTGATCTACTAGCGGACCACGCGGTGGTGGAGAAAGACGACGCCTGAGGGGAAGGTGCGGGACCCGACGAGTTCGAGATTCGTCTGGCGTTCGAGCCGGGCAAAGTACGGGATACCGCCGCCGACCAGGACCGGGTGGACCCTCACCCGGTACTCGTCGATCAGGCCCAGCGCGGCCGCCTCGGCGGCGAGGGTCGCGCCGCCGATCCCGATGTTGCCCGGCCCCGGCCCCGGCTCGGCGCGCAGCCGCTCGATCTCCTCCGCGAGGCCCGCGGTGGCCAGGCGGGCGTTGCCCCGCACCTCCGGCAGGGTGGTGGAGAACACGACCTTGGGAAGTGGCCGCCAGACAGCGGCGAACTCCTGCTCGGAGACGTCGAGCGCAGGATCCTCGTCGTTGGTCTCCCAGTACAGCATCGTCTCGTACAGCCGCCGCCCCAGCAGGTGGACGCCGAGGTCTCGTACCTCGTCGGTGGCGAAGCGGAAGAGCTCCTCGTCCGGCACCGACCAGTCGAAGCCGCCGTCCGGCCCGACGATGAAGCCGTCCAGCGACGTGCTCAACGAATAGGTCACGCTGCGCATCGGGGGATCCTCCTGGGCGGACGGCTTCGACCGTACGACAACCGGACGCCGCAGGACTCATCCGACCCGCGGCGGCGATGGTCCCGCCGTATGACGCCGGCGGGCTCGATCGGCCCGCGTCGCCGCCGCGATGGGAGGATGCGGTGCGATGATCAGCGTTCCGGGGTGGCGAGGATCTTGAAGAGCATGGTGTTGGCGTTGGTGAGCGTCTGCGTGTCAACGCGTCGGACACAGGTGTCGAGCGCGGCCTTCGGGACGAAGGTCACGAGGCCCATCACCGCCCAGCGACCGGCGCCGACATCCACGCAGAATCCCTCGTCGGTCGCCTGCTCGACGACGAGCGCGACCAGCACGGTGGGTTCCGCGGCGATCTCGTTGTAGACCGTGGAGCTGATCACGAGAACGTCCTGCGGCGCCGCGCGGGTGCGTGTCGTCCAGATCTCGCCGCGGCGGGGCGGGCTCACTCGCCGGGGAGCGCGACGTGAGGTAGCCCCGCCGCGGCGAGCGACTGCTGGTTCGCGTCGGTGAAGGCGAGGGCGGCCTGGCTCACCGCGGGGTTCGCCGTCACCCAGGCGGCGTGCGCGGCGCAGCGGCGGCGCATGTCCTCGGTGTCGAGCAGGCTTTCGACCCAGGCGTTCATCGAGGTGTGGTCGGCCTCCGCGTACCGTTTGACGGCCTCATAGGCAGCCTCGGAGAGCCGGAGCGTCAGCGTTCGAGGCATGCAGATCATGCTAGCAGGATCTGGTTGCACTGTTCGACGGCCTGGCCTGCGGCCGGTCGAGAGGCTCAGGTCATCCGACCGCGGGTGAGTCCGCGGCCAGGAGCAGTTTCGCGGCGACCGTGGCGCCGTCAGGCTGGATTGTGGCGGCCGCGGTCTGCGCGCGTTCGCGGACGGCGGGGGTCAGGGCGAGGGCGAGCGCGGCGGAGAGGGTGTCGGTGGTCGGGGTCGGGCCGTCGTGGGCGACGCCGATGCCGAGCTCCGCGACCTTGGCTGCCCAGAGGGGCTGGTCGGCGATCTGCGGGACGATCACCTGGGGCGCCCCGGCGGCGGACGCCGTCGTGGTGGTGCCCGCGCCGCCATGGTGGACGACGGCGGCCACCCGGCGGAACAGCGCCTGCTGGTTGACCTCGCCGACGGCCAGGCAGTCGCCGGCGTCGTCGACGGGGGCGAGGTCGGCCCAGCCGCGGGCCAGCAGGACCCGCCGGCCCTGCGCGCGGACCGACTCGATGGCCACCCGGGCGAGGTCCTTCGGGATGTAGGCGGCCATGCTGCCGAAGCCCACGTACACCGGGGGCTCGCCGGCTGCCAGGAACGACTCCACCTCGGCCGGGAGCGGGCGGTCGTCGGGCAGGATCCACGCCCCGGTCTGCAGGACGTCCAGGTCCGTCCGGCCCTTCGACGGGCAGAGCGTCGGGTCCGCGGCGAGCCACGGCCGGTCGGAGAAGACGTGGTCGCGGACGTTGTCCACCGGCGGCAGGCCGAGCGCCGCGCGGTGGCTGTTCAACGCCGGGCCGTACAGCGCGTTCACCCGCTCGGTGTCCTGCCGCCACAGCGTCCGGTTGTCGGTCTCGTCGGCGGGGGAGGGCGTGCCCGGCCGGTGCCCCGGCGCCGAGTACCGCGACGGCAGGCCGAGCAGGTGGAAAACGCTGAACACATAGCGGATGCCGAGATGTTCGGCCACGTCGCGGGCGCCGGCCGGCATCAGGCCGGTCGCGAGCAGCGCGTCGCACCCCTCGGCCGCCGCGGTGAGCGTCTCGAACCGCGCGGCGACCAGTTCGGGGGCCAGCCGGAACGCGTCCTGCGGGGTCGGCGGCGCCGGGCGGACGACGATCGAGCGCACCGTGGGACCGAGCGGCACCAGCGGCACACCGACCCGCGCCAGCAGCGCCACGAAATCGTCGTCCGGCGGCACCGCGACCCGCACCTGCGCGCCGAGGTCTCGCAACGCCACCGCGAGGCCCACCAGCGGTTCGACATCCCCGCGTGAACCCCACGACGTCAACAGAAAACGCACGTCCGAATCTCCCGTTTCTCGGTTATCTGGTTATCGGCGGGCAATGTTAGGGCACCCCCCGGGTCTTGCCGCAAGCCCCCCGGTCTGCTATATATTGAAGTGGGAAGAGATGGGTGCCCCGCGTGTTCAGGAAGATTGCGGGCCTGTGGTGGTGGTGGCGGGGTGGTGGCGCACCGCGTCAGGTTCCCGGATAACCGATCCGGCTCGTCCTGTCATCGGCGGACGCGGTGTGTCGCCAGTCGCCAGAACCCGGAAAATGGTGGGGAGCTGCCCCCCGAACCGTAGGACGATCGTGTATGGGCGATGGCGTGGTCCGCGTCGCTCAGACGGGGGTCTACGGGGGGCGGGGGCTGGTGGACGGGACGACGGGCGGCGCGGTCGCCGTCGTGGTGGAGGCGACGGCGCCGCGAACCGTCGCGGTCGTGACGGGGCTGTTCGCGCTGGTGGCGGTCCTGAGCAGTGGATGGGCCGAGCGGATCGACACCGCCGTGCACGAAGGTGGCCACGCGCTTGCCGCCTACCTCGCCGGCCGGCAGGTGCTGGCCGTCTGGCTTGACCAGGACGGCGGCGGCCGCACCCTGAGCTACGGCCGCCCGCGTGGCCTCGGCCTGTTCCTCACCAGGTCCGCGGGCTACACCGCGCCGCCGCTCGTCGGAGTCTGCTCGGCGGCCCTGCTCGCCGCGGGAAACGTCACCGCCGTGCTCATGCTGGCGGCGCTGGGACTCGGCGCGCTCCTCCTCGTCACGATCAACCGCGCCGGCGAACTGCTCCTCCTACTGACGATCGCATCCCTGGTACTGGCAGGCCGCTATTGCCCGGGCTGGGTCCAGCTGTGGTACGCCTATTTTCTGACCTGGCTGCTGCTCTTCTCCGGTCCCCGGTCGGTGCTCATCCTGCACCGCGCCCGGCGGCTCGGCATCGGCGACTCGGACGCGGACAAGATTGGCGCGATGACCCATCTCCCCGGGTTTCTCTGGGTCCTAGCCTTCGCGGTGTTCAGCCTGTGGTGCACCGAGAAAGGCGCCGCCCTCCTCCTTGCATGACGGGCGCGCATTCCCGCGCTGCGATCGCCCTCCGACGTCAGCGGATGTCAGCGGTGGCTCGTGGTGGGGAGGCGGGCGAGGTGGTCGTCGACGGCGGTGAGCCAGGCCAGCGGGCGGGTGGCCTGGGGGCTGTGGTCGGCGCCGGCGATCACGGCGAGGTGGGCGCCGGGGATGGTGTGGGCCATGGTGGCCGCGGCGTCGCGTAGGCCGGTGTCGTGTTCGCCGACGATGACGGTGGTCGGTACGCGGATCTCGCCCAGGCGGTCGACGAGGGACGGGTAGGTGCCGAGCTCGCGACCGAGGGTGGCCAGTGCCTCGGGATCGATCTGGCCTATCCCCTCGGCGGCGTGCTGTGCGGGGTTCGTGCCGTGGTGCGCGAGGGCCGGAGGATCGTCGTTCATGGCCGTGGCCGTGGCCGTGGCCGTGGCGGCGTGGCGGGCGGAGAGGAAGGCGGCGCCGGCGTCGAGGAGGGCGCCGACGAGGCGGCGGGCGACGGGGCCGGTCGCGGTGGCGGGGGCGGCGGCGGTGTCGACGAGGATCAGTGAACGCACCCGCTCCGGGTGGTCGAGCGTGTAGCGCAGGGCGATGACGCCGCCCATCGAGTGGCCGACGAGGTGCACCGGTTCGGTGCCGACGGCGTCGAGGACGGCCGCCAGATCGGCGAGCAGCAGGTCGAAGGTGTAGCCGGCGGGGCCGTCAGGGGTGCGGTCGCTCGCGCCGTGCCCGCGCTGGTCGTAGGCGATGACCCGGCGCGTCGCGGCGAGGTCGGGCGCGACCGCGGCCCAGTCCGCCGCGCTGCCGGCGATGCCGTGCACCAGCGTGATCGGCGCGTCGTCCGTGGATGGCCCATCGGCCATGGCCGTGAGGTCTGACGTTGTTCCGGCGGCGCCCCCCTCGACGGTCGTGTCCGTCTCGACGGTCGTGTCCGCCTCGCCGGGGTGGCGTGCGGGGCCTGGGGATGCCGGGCCGGGCTGCTCGGGCGGGACCGCGTTCGGGCGGAGTTCCTCGACCTGGAGTGTCAGTCCGGTCGCGCCTGTCGTCTGCCATTGCCGCGTCTCGACCATCCCGCCATCCTCGCGGGCCACCGATGGATGCTCCGCCCGCGCTTGGGCCGGGCGGAGGGTTGTCCGCGTCACATCGGCCGGGCTCGCGTCGTCGATCGTCCGGGCTATTCTACGAGAGGTAGAACTTTCGACGAGACGTAGAAGATCGGTTCGGCTCGGCTGTCGGATGGGCGGCACGGAGGAGTCCCGGATGATCGACACGAGTGGCGCGACGGTAGGGACGGCGGGGACGGTGTTCGCGGCCGCGGCGGGATCGACGGACCTGGCGCGGGCGCAGACGGCGTTCTCGCTGGCGTTCCACATCTGCTTCGCGGTCTTCGGCGTCGGGATGCCGTGGCTGCTGCTTTACACCGAGGGGAAGTGGGTGCGCACCGGGGATCCGGTGTGGCTGGCGCTCACGAAGAAGTGGTCGCGTGCCTTCGCGGTTCTGTTCGCGGTGGGCGCGGTGTCGGGGACCGTCCTGTCGTTCGAGTTCGGGCTGCTCTGGCCGGCGTTCATGGCGCGCTACGGCGGGGTGCTGGGGCTGTCGTTCACGCTGGAGGGGTTCGCGTTCTTCGCCGAGGCCATCTTCATCGGGATGTACCTGTACGGCTGGCGGCGGCTGTCGCCGCGGGCGCACTGGCTGACGCTGTGGCCGATCGCGATCGCCGGGACGCTGTCGACCCTGTTCATCATCACGGCGAACGCCTGGATGAACGTTCCCGGCCGCGTCCGCGAGGTCGACGGAAAGGTCGTCTCCGCCGAACCGCTGGCGCCGCTGCTCAGTCCGTCCTCGCCGACGCAGGTCGTGCACATGCTGCTCGCCGCGCTGATGTGCACCGGAGGCGTGGTGGCGGGCGTGTACGCCGTCGGGATGCTGCGCGGGCGTCGTGACACCTACCATCAGCGCGGGCTGCGGGTCGGGCTCGCGGTCGTGCTGGTCTGCGCGCCGCTGCAGCTCGTCTCCGGCGACCTCGCGGCCCGGGTCGTCGGCGAACACCAGCCCCTCAAGCTCGCCGCCATGGAGGGGCTGTTCCACACCCAGTCCGGCGCCCCGCTGACCATCGGCGGCTTCTACGACGACGCCACCGGGGAGGTCCGCTACGGCATCGAGATCCCGAAGGCGCTCTCCCTGCTCGAGCACTTCGACCCCGACGCCCGCATCACAGGCCTGGACGCCGCCCCGCCCGCCGACCGGCCCAACGCCGCCCTCGTCCACCTGGCGTTCACCGTCATGGTCGGGCTTGGCACGGCCCTGATCGCCCTGGCGGCGCTGGTCGCTCTCGTCATGGTCCGCCGCTGGCGACGCCGCCGCCGCGCCGGCGCCCTCGGCGGCCGGATCCGTGCGGACGGCTCGGGGACGCCGGCCGGTGGGAGCGACGATGACGTCGATGGTGCTGGCACACGTTCGCTGGTGCCCACCGGTCGGCCGTGGCTGTGGGCCGCGGCGGCGACCGGGCCGGCGGCGATGCTCGCGATGCTCGCCGGGTGGGAGGTCACCGAGGGTGGGCGCCAGCCGTGGATCGTCTACGGCCGGATGCGCGTCGCCGACGCGGTGACCGCGAACTCCGGCATCGGGTGGACGTTCGCGGGCACCCTCATCCTCTACCTGGGCCTCGCGACCGCCCTCGTGCTCATCCTGCGCCGGATGGCCACCGGCGGTCCCGGCCCGGACACTCCCGCGCATGCGTCCGTCCGACCACCCCTGGACGACGACGCCGGGCCTCGGGATGACGGCGGCAGCAGCGGCGACGGCAACGGCAGCAGCGGCAACGGCAGCGATGCCGGTGGCGGTGGCGGTGGCGGTGAGGACGTTGTGGAGGCCGGTGCTGTGGGCGTTGGGGGAGGGAGACGGCGATGAGCGCGGCTGACCTGCTTCTGCTCGTCATGGTCGGCGGGCTGACCGCCTACGCGCTGCTCGCCGGCGCCGACTTCGGCGCAGGGGTGTGGGACCTGCTCGCCCGCGGCCGTGGCGCCGCCGACCAGCGACGGCTGATCTCCGCGGCGCTCGGGCCGGTGTGGGAGGCCAACCACGTGTGGCTGATCTTCGTGCTGGTGGCGTTGTTCAGCGGGTTCCCGGAGGCGTTCGGGATCATCGGTTCGACGTTGGAGGTGCCGCTGATCTGCGCGCTGGTCGGGATCGTGCTGCGTGGCTCGGCGTACGTCTACCGCGCCTACGGCGGCGGTGCGGCCGGCCCCGACAGGTGGTGGGGACACCTGTTCGCCGTCGCCTCGACAGTGACGCCGTTCGCGCTGGGCGTCACCGGCGCGGCGCTGGCCACCGGCGATCTGGCCGAATCCGACCCGTGGCGCCCGTTGACGAACTCGTTCGGCCTGGTCTGCGGCCTGTTCGCGGTGACGGTGACGGCGTTCCTGGCCGCCGTCTACCTCTGCCGGGATGCGGCGGGCTCGCCGGCGACCGAGCATCTCGTCCCCGGGATGCGGCGGCGGGCGCTGGCCGGGGCGATCGCGTCGGGCGCGCTGGCCGCGGTGCTGCTTCCCCTGCTGTGGTCGCACGCGCCGGTCGTGGCGGACCGTTTCGCCGACCGGTCGATCCCCTTCGCCGTGCTGTCGGCGGGCGGGGGCGTGGCCGCGCTCGTCCTGCTCTGGCGGCACCGCTTCACCGCCGCCCGGCTCGCCGCCGGTCTCGCCGTCGCCGGTGTCCTGTGGGGCTGGGCCGCCGCCCAGTACCCCGACCTGGTCGTGGGCCGCGCGACCGCCGCGTCCGCGGCCGCGCCGCACGCCAATCTGGTGGCCATGCTCATCGCGATCGCCCTCGGCATGCTCGTGATCGTCCCGTCGATGCTCCTCCTGTTCCGCCTCTTCGCCCTCCCCGACCCCGACGCCCTCGACCCCCACTGAGCGTAGATTGGCGGGACAGATCCGGAGCCAGTGGAGAAGGGAGACTCGTCGGTGCGGCGTTTCAATACTGCTGGTCCGTGCCGATCTGATTTCCATTACATGGAGCATTTTCAAAGTTAATTTTTTTAGATTCCTTCCTGTTCCAGGACGAAGACGGCTTGGGTGAATGTGCCGA
>NZ_FZMO01000358.1 GCF_900197875.1 Frankia canadensis
GGGGAGGGAGGGTCGCGGGGTGATCATCCGGGACGCGGCCGTCGAGGCCATGGACGCCGGTGAGGCTGACAGCACCGGCGAGGCCGACGGCGCAGGTACCGCCGATGGCGCAGGTACCGCCGACGGCGCCGGGGAGACGGCGCGCGAGGCGTGGCGCGCCATGCTGGCGCTGGCCTTCGGCGGCGAGGCCCCCAGCCGGATGCACACCGTCTGCCAGGCGTTCGATCTCACCCCGGCCGCCCTGAAGATCCTGCTGGTGCTCTCGAGCGGCCCGCGCCCGATGCGCGAGCTCGTCGAGACCTTCCGCCATGACCCGAGCTACCTCACCAGCGTCGTCGACCTGCTCGAGCGCCGCGGCGTCGCCCGCCGCGAGCCGCATCCGACCGACCGACGGGCGAAGACGGTCGCGCTGACCGACGAGGGCCGGGTCGTGTTCGAACGTGCGTGCGACCTGCTGTTCGAACCGCCCGCCTCGCTGCGCCAGCTGACCCCGGACGAGCAGGCTCAGCTGCTGCGCCTGCTGCTGCGCGTCGTCGACGCCGAGCCCGGCATTCCCCCGGCGCTGCGCCCCCGGCCCGTTCCCGCGCCGCCCGGCTGAGATCCATCCGGCTGAGATCCACGGCGGCGCCGGTCGTCTCGGTGATGATGGTGGACGACAGCCACACCGTCCCCGGGAGACGAGCCCCATGCCCGACACGCGCCTGACCGACGAGCAGGAGGCCCTGCGCCGAACCGTCGCGGCGTTCGCCCGTGCCGTCGCCGCGCCCGCCGCGGCCCGCCACGACGAGGAGCGGACCTTCCCCTACGAGATCGTCGCCGGGATGGGGAAGATGGGGCTGTTCGGCCTGCCCTTCCCGGTGGAGTACGGCGGGATGGGCGGGGATTTCTTCGCGTTGTGCCTGGCGATCGAGGAGCTCGCCCGGGTGGATTCGTCCGTCGCGATCACCCTGGAGGCCGGCTGCTCCCTCGGGGCGATGCCCGTCTACCGGTTCGGCACCGTGGAGCAGAAGCGGGAATGGCTGCCGCGGCTGTGTACCGGGGAGGCGCTCGGCGCGTTCGGGCTGACCGAGCCGGAGGCCGGCAGCGACGCCGGCGGCATCCGCACCACCGCGGTGCGCGACGGCGACGAGTGGGTGATCAACGGATCGAAGGCGTTCATCACGAACTCGGGCACCGACATCACCCGGCTGGTCACCGTCACCGCGGTGACCGGTACCACCGGCGATGGCGCGAAGGAGATCAGCACCTTCCTCGTCCCGGTCCCCCGCCCCGGGTTCACCGCGGAGCCGGCCTATTCGAAGGTCGGCTGGCATGCGAGCGACACCCATCCGTTGACGTTGCGGGATGTGCGGGTGCCCGCGGCCAACCTGCTCGGCGAGCGCGGGCGGGGCTACGCCAACTTCCTGTCGATCCTGGACGAGGGGCGGATCGCGATCGCGGCGCTGGCGGTGGGGCTCGCGCAGGCGTGCGTCGACGAGTCGGTCGCCTACGCCCGCGCCCGCCAGGCCTTCGGCCGGCCGATCGGCGCGAACCAGGGCATCGCGTTCAAGATCGCCGAGATGGAGGCGCGGACCCACGTCGCCCGTACCGCCTACTACGACGCCGCCGCCCGGATGGCCGCGGGGCTGCCGTTCAAGAAGGAGGCGGCGATCGCGAAGCTGTTCAGCAGCGAGGCCGCGGTCACCAACGCGCGTGAGGCGACGCAGATCCACGGCGGCTACGGATTCATGAACGAGTATCCCGTCGCCCGGCACTGGCGGGACAGCAAGATCCTCGAGATCGGCGAGGGAACGAGCGAGGTGCAGAAAATGCTCATCGCCCGCCACCTCGGCCTGTAGGAAGATCGGCCTGTAGGAAGATCGGCCTGGAGGGGCGAACCCGGCCAGGAGGAAGTCAGGAAAGGGCGGCGCGCAGGACCTCGTCGAGGCCGCCGGGGGTGCCGTCCGGCTCGGTCTTGTCCAGGCGCAGCGTGAGCGCACGGCCGTCGACGTCGAGGTAGGCGATCTGGCTCTCGAACCAGGGGCCGTCGCTCACCCGCCAGTCGATGGCCGGGTCCGGCGCGCCCGCGAGCTTCGCGAACGCCCGGATGCCGGCCGCCACGGGGCGGCGGCGGGCGAGTCGGTCGACCCGGCGGATGCCCGGGCCGAGCGGGTTGCGAAACGGCGAGCAGACCGCCTGCACCACCGGGCAGCGCGCCCCCGGCAGCTCCGCCCGGGCGACGTAGGCGTGGTGGACGTCGCCGGACAGCAGCACCACCGAGGCGGGTGCCGGGCCGCGCTCCCCCGAGGCCACCGCCCGCAGCAGCTCGGCCATGGCCGCGAACGACTCCCCGAACGCCGACCAGTGCTCGAGGTCGACCCGCTGGCGGACCTTCTCCGCCCCGCGGGCGAGGACGCGGCCCCGGCTCCCGGCGACGAGTGCCTCGCTGGCCGCCTCCACCCAGTGGATCCCCGGGGTGAGCAGGTAGGGCAGCGACGTGGCGAGCAGCAGATGGTCGACGTCGCCGCCCGTGCGGGTCTGCTCGGTGACCC
>NZ_FZMO01000360.1 GCF_900197875.1 Frankia canadensis
GCGAATCCCCCCACAGTCCGACCCGCGCCCCCCGCCGCGGCGCATGATCGACGGCCAGCGTCCCCACCGCGAGCACGATCGCGACGACGAACAACCAGCCGATCGGGCCCAACCGTCCCGTCCGCACCACCCGTCTACTCTCTCGCACCACCCGTCTCGTCGTGCCACTGCGTGTTCCTCGCCACCGACCGGTGGACCTCATCCGCCGGGGACGGCCGTCCGGACCGTCCCAGTCCAGGTGCTCGCGCCACAGCCGAAGCCGCAGGTTCCATTCCTGCGCCGCGAGCCAGTGATGTCCGCGTCAGATCCGGGCGCCCTTCGAGCGGTTGCACCCTCGGCACAGCAGCTGCAGGTTGCCGGCACTGGACGCGCCACCCCGGCTGAACGGGATCACATGGTCGAACTCCAGGTGGTCGTTGCCGCCGCACTCGACGCAGGCCCCGCCGTCACGCCGCCACACTTCCGCCTTCACCGCCTGCGGGATCGACCGGCTCGCCCGGCTGCCCGGCGCGATCACCTGCCGGCGCGCGACCCGCAGGATCCCGGCCAGCACCGCGGCGACGTACGGCGGGTCGTCGACGAGGTAGGTGCCCGAGCCGCGGGCGGTCGTGGCGGCGATGTCGACGGCCCCGCCGCGCGCCTCGATCTCGACGACCTTCGCGAGCCCCAGCTCCGCGCCGCGCCCGGCATCGGCGAGGAACCGCAGCTTGCGGTTGGTGCCGATCAGCCGGCCGAGGGAGTGCCGCGGGCCGTGTGCCCCCGGCCGCACCAGCGTGGCCGAGACATCCAGATGCAGGATCTCGTCGAGTTCCAGGTGCAGGCCGCCCTCGGGTAACCGGGGCAGCTCGCCGGCTTCGATCCGACTGAGCTCCAGCCCGCGGGCGAGCCGTCCGCGCAGCTCGTCGAGCCACGGGCCGGCCAGGCCCAGCGCGGCGACCGCGGCCTCGATCCGCTCGACCTCCGCGGGCTCGACGATCCCGTCGGCGAATGCGAACGCCGCCAGCCGCTCCAGATGCGCGCGCCCCACCGACTGGACGGCCTCCCAGCCCGCGGCCGGCGGGATCCGCTGGTAGCGCAGCTCGGCCCACAGCGGTTCGAGGCCGCCGCCCGTCGGGTCCTCCCGGGCGAGGCTCGCCACCACCCGGCCCCGCCAGTCCCACAGGAAGGCCCGTGCATCCTCGGCGCAGGGCTCGCACGCCGGCGGTCCGCCGAACAACCGCCACCGCTTGGTGGCGCCGCACCGGCCGCAGGTCGTCTCCGTCTCGGCGTGGATCGGCTCGGGCGGACCCTGCCAGCGTTCCCCGTCCCACCAGCGCATGTGGTCGGGCCGCACCGGATCGCGATACCAGTCCGCCCGGATCACGGACTCCGTCTCGGCATCCGCGCCCACACCACCGACATCCATGTCCGCGCCGCGGATGATCCGGTCGCGGTCGTCGCGGTCGTCGCGGTCGTCGCGGTCGTCGCGGTCGTCGCGGTCGTCGAACGCGTCGCGGTCCGGGGCGTCGTCGGGATCGGCGTAGCCGGCGCGCGGCTCCGACGGAGGTATGGAGGTGCGATGGTCCGGCCGGGTGTCCGGCACGTCGGCGGCGGCGTCGGCGACGTCCGCGTCGGCGTCCGGGAGGACCTGGGTGCGCGGCGTCGATCGTCGGCCTGGCGGGCGCTCGCGGGATCGCCCGTCGCGCGGGTGGATGACGTCGCGCGGGTGGATGACGTCACCCGGGTGAGCGGCATCGGCCGTGCGGGGGCCCTCGGCCGGATGGTTGTCGGGTGCCGGGTCGTCGCGGACCTGGATGCCGAAGCCGCGGGCGAGACCGGCCAGCCCGCTGTCCCAGCCCTGGGCGACCGCACGGAACCGCCAGCCGCCGCCCCGGCGGTACAGCTCACCGAACACCAGGGCCGTGACCGGCTCGTCGGGCTCCGGCACGTACCGGGTGAGCGGCCGGCCGTCCTCGTCGGCGAGAACCATGCTCAGGTCGGCGAGGTCGAGGAAGGTGCCCTCGTCGAGCGATCCGGCGATCACGATCCGGCGTACCGCCGGCTCCACCCTGGGCAGTCTCGCGACAAGGCCGGCCGCACCCGGTGCCGTGGCGGCGAGCGCGACCGCGCCGGAGGGATGGGTCGGCGCGTTGTAGAAGACGAAGTCCGCGTCCGACCGGACCCGGTCGAGGTCGGTGACGAGGACGGCGCAGACGTCCACCATCCGTCCCGGCGCCCAGCCGACCGTGATCCAGAGCTCCCCGGCGGGAACGGGTGTGTTGGCGCCCTTGCGCAGGGCCGGAGCCGGGGTCATCGGATTTGCGCCGTGGATGCTCCGGCCTTCAGGCCGGAGAGGAAACGGCGCCCCACGCTGAAGCGCATGGGCGATCCTTTCTGTAGAATTGGAATATGACCCGCTACCGTCTCGTTCCGGCGCCCGCGCAGGTCGCCGGACTTGAAGAGCACTGCGGGCATGCGCGGTTTGTGTGGAACCTTGCCGTGGAAC
>NZ_FZMO01000361.1 GCF_900197875.1 Frankia canadensis
GCTCCGTTGATCTGTTTCGGGGTGTCGGCCTTCTCGATCCGCGGGCGGGCGTCGGCCGGGTCGCCGGCGACGACGGCATGCCGCGCGCCCTCGAGCTGCCCGGGGCTCGCCCGCGGCGTCATCTCGCGCAGCGCGTCCCGTTCGTACAACGCGGCGAGGTAGCGGTTGTAGGCGTCGACCTCCTCGTCCGGCTCGCTCGACTCGCCCGCGGTGAGCATCAGCGGGCCGCCGAGTTCCGGCCGCCAGGCCGTCTCCGGGGCGATCCGCCCGTTCGCCCCCCACTGGGGACCGCCGTCGTCCGTGGGGGAGAGCTCCTCCTTCATCATCTTGAACCACCAGTACAGGACGAAGGCCGCGAAGATCGGCCACTCGACGCCGTAGAAGAGGTTCTGCAGCGTGCCCTGGGCCGACTCGCCCTTGGACAGCTGCCAGATGCCCATCCGGATGAACAGGGCGACCAGACCGAGCGCGAGCAGGTGCCGCGCGATCCAGGAAGGTGCCAACAACAGCCGACGCACACCGTCGACGCTACCCCGCGGGTTCCGCCTGGCGGGGGCCGGCGGGTGGGCCCTGGTGCCAGCGTCACATCGGACACCGGCCCGCGTGCGGGTGCACCGGCACCTCGGTGACACCGTCGGCGGCGGGAAGTCGGGTGGAACGCGACCTCTGATCAGCGCCCTCGCCGGCGTCGGCGGATGGGGGATGCGAGGGGGCTGGCCGGCCTTGGCCGGACCGGCCAGCCCCGATACCGCGCGGCCCCGCCGCCCGGCTGGGGGGGGTTAGTCGGACGTTCGGGCCGGAACGCCGCCGGACCTCCTGGCGCGGGGGCCGGAATGGCGTTCACAGGGTAGGTCGTCCCGCAGGTGCGTTTGGTTGTCGCCGACGGGCGAGTTTTTTTGCGATCTCTGATGATCCGTCGTTCGATCACCCAAACGGGGTAGTTGATGCGTTGAAGATGTGTGGGGTCCGTTGCCCGTGGAGGTGGCACCGGCCCCCGATGGGGCCGCGGGCGTGGGGCCGCCCCGAGAGGGTCAGCGCAGGACGGCGGCCGCGAGCGTCCAGGGGGCGCCGTCGGCGGAGATCGACACCCTGGTGGCGGCGATCTGCCCCGGCAGGGTCAGGGTGATCCGCGCGTCCGTCGCGGCGCCCGCCGGCGCCGCCGGCAGCGTGACCGTGAAAGTCCGGGTGTCCACGATCGACGCGATCGTGATCCGAACCTGCCCGGTGGACGAGCTCAGGTACACGTCCAGCTGACGGGTCCGGGTGACGAAGGTCGTCAGCTGCGCGGTGCCCTGCACCGCCAGGCTGTCCGTCTGCGCGGAGCCGGCGAGCGACGGAGTGCCGTCCGTCCAGGCGACGCCCGGCGACGAGGGGGTCGGCGTGCCGGAGACGGTGGGGACGAGCAGCGGGAAGGGCACCCCCGCGCGGTGGTTGCTGACCCCGCCCCAGCCGTTCCCGAACACCAGCCAGTCCACGGCGCCGGTGGGGATCTGGACGCGCGAGCCGGCGGGGAGCGCCTCGGTGGCGCTGGAGTAGATGCCGGTGCTGCCCGTCGTGCCCGCGCCGGGTGCCCGCGCGACCGCGCCGCCCGTGTCCGGTGCGGGTGGCACCGCGTTCGGCCGCGGCGCGCGGCCGGCGTCGGTCGGCGGATCGCCCGCTGCCGCCGTCGCCCCGGACGTCCTGACCGGCGCGGTGCGACCGCGGCCGTAGCCCCCCGGCATCGGGCCGGGCAGCTCGGGCTGGCGTGAGGGCGCACTGGACGCGCTGCCCGTCGCCCACGGCGCCGTGGACGGATGCGGCGGTGCCGTCACCGTGGTCGTCGACGGGTCCGGTGAGTCATGCCCCGGCATCCCGAACATCGCCAGCGCCGCCACCATCGTGAGGCTCAGCACCGCGACGACCGCGCCGACCAGCGTCCCGGCCCGCCGGGTCACCGTCCGCCGTCCGGCCGCCCGTCGCCCGGCCGCCCGTCGCCCGGCTGCCCGTCGCCCGGATCCGCCTACCCGCCCGCCCGCTCCCGGGCCGGCATGCCGCGTGCGGCGTCCCCGGCGGCCCGGCGGCCGGTGACCGCCGCCCGGGCCCGCGGCGCCGTACAGCGGCAGCGGAGCCGTCCGCGAGCGTGGGTCCGTCCCGTCGCCCGGGTCCGCCGCGCCAGGCGGTGCGCCCGGTGCGCCGGTGTCCGGGTGAGCGCCGGTGCCGATGTCCGGGTAGGCGTCCGTGCGTGCGTCCGTGTCTGTGTGCTGTTCCGCGTCCGCGTCCGCGTCCGCGTGGGTGTGCGTGCCCGTGTTCGCGGCCGGTGCCCGGCTGGCCCACGGCGCATGCCCGCCGGCGACGGTGGCCAGGTCGGCATCCGGCGCGAGGGCGTCGCCCGCCGGGCCGGCGTCGGTCGCGACTGTCTGATCATCCGGGTCGTCGAGGTCGATCGGCCGGAAGAGCACGTCGAGGTCGAACGGCCCGCCGAGGGGGAGGGGGCCGCCGAGGGGG
>NZ_FZMO01000363.1 GCF_900197875.1 Frankia canadensis
CCCGAACCCATCGCGACGCGGACCGGGCAGGCCGACGGCTGGGCGGCACGGGCCGGACGGCCCCTCGCCGCCCGCCTCGACCCGCCCCGACTGCTGCCCCGCGCGATCCGCCGCGACCTCGATGTTCTCGACCGCGACCCGGCCAGCCACCTCGCCGAAAAGATCACTTCCGGCCTGGTCGGTCTCGCGCTCCCACCCCTGCTCACCGGACTACTCGCCTTTGTCGGGATCGGCCTGCCACTCGCACTGCCCGCCATCGCCGCGCTCGCCGTCGCCGCCGGCCTGTTCCTCGGCCCCGACATCGCGGTGCGCGCGGACGCCGCCCGCCGACGCCGCGCACTGCGTCATGCCTTCTCCGCCTTCCTCGACCTGACCGTGATCGCGATGGCCGGCGGCGCCGGCCTGGAACAGGCGGTCACCGACGCCGCCGCGACGGGCAGCGGCGAGGAGTTCGCCGCGTTGCGCACGGCGGTCGATCATGCGGCTCTGACGCGCGTCCCGATCTGGGAACCCCTCGGCGCTCTCGGTGAGCGCTACACCATTCCCGACATCGTGCAGACCGCCGGTGCGATGCACCTTGCCGGTGGTGAAGGCGCCCGGATCCGCGCCAGCCTCGCGGCGAAGGCCGACACGATCCGCCTGCACGACCTCGCCGACGCCGACGCGGACGCCGCCGCGGCCACCGAACGCATGAGCCTGCCCGTCGTCCTGCTCACCGCCGGCTTCCTCATCATGATCGCGTTTCCAGCAGTCTCGCGTGTCCTGAGCGGGCTATGAACCTCCAGCTCCCACCGTTGAAAGGCCCTGCCGATGTCGCACCCGCGCCGAGGACTCGGCCGACTGACCACCCTCACCACAACCATGATCACACTTCTGGTGTGTCTGCCGGCCGCCACGATGGCCTGGCTGCGCCGGCTCGAGGAACGCGGCCGGGAGGAGGATCGCGACGCCGGCTACTCCACCGAGTTCATGGTCATCACGGCCCTGCTGGTCGCGGCGGCGATCGCGATCGTGGCGGTCATCGCGAAGAAGCTGATGGACAAGGCCAACGGCCTGGACCTGTGATCCGCGGCGTCCTTCCGCTGACGGAGGACCACCCGCCGTCGCGGACGACCGGTTGGCTGGGACGCCGACCCCGGCGCGCTGTCTCTGACGGCGACGAGGGCGGTGCGTCGACGGAGCTTGTGGTCGCCACCCCTCTCATCCTGATCATGCTGCTGGTCGTAGTGCAGCTGGCGGTGTGGGGGTGGGCGCAGCAGGTCGCCGCGGCGGCGGCGCGGCGTGGAGTTGCCGCCGCCCGTCTGGCCGGTGCCGACGCTCAGGACGGGCCCACCGCCGCCCGGCTGATCACCGGTCAGGTCGGTGGTGGTGTCCTCACCGATCCGCAGATCACTCTCACGCAGCCGACGCCGACGCTGCTCACCGTCACGGTCACCGGCACCGCGATGCACTACCTGCCCGGACTCGGCTTCCACGTCACCGCGCGCGCCTCCGGCACCCGAGAGACCTACACCCCATGACCGACCCGCCCGACGAACCTGCCACGGCCCCCGCGAGGGACACGGGGTCGGCCGCGGTCGAGCTCACCCTGCTCGCCCCCCTGGTCGTGCTCCTCCTCCTTCTGATCGCCGCGGCGGCGCGCGGTACGGATGCCCGCGGGCAGGTCGACGCCGCCGCCGAGGCCGCGGCCCGCGCGGCCAGCGCCGCCCGTTCCCCCGCCGAGGCCACCACTGCCGCGCGCGCAGCTGCCGAAGCCGGACTCGCCGTCGGGTCGGCGGCCTGCCGCACGATGCACGTCACCGTGGACCTCGGCGCCTTCACCCGCGGCGGCCTGGCCCGCGCCACCGTCTCCTGCCGCGTAGATTTCGCGGACCTTGCCGGTCTGCGTCTGCCCGCCGGGCGCACCCTCACCTCCACCGCGACCTCGCCGCTTGACGTGTACCGAGCGGTCGCATGAGCCCGCTTCGACAGCATCCGGCACCCGCCGAGCCTTCCGATGGCGGGTATGTCACCGCGTTCTTCGCGATCCTCGTCGTCGCCCTTGTCGGCCTGGCCGGTCTCGTCCTCGACGGCGGTGGGGCGCTGAACGCGAAAACACGGGCGATCAGCACCGCCGCCGAAGCCGCCCGCGCCGGCGCCCAGGCCCTCGACCTCGCCGCCTACCGCGCCGACGGCACCCGCCAGCTCAACCCCGAACAGGCCCGCAGCCGCGCGCTCGCCTACCTCGCCGGCGCCGACGCCCAGGGCACCGCCTCCGCGACCCTCACCACGGTCACGGTGACGGTCACCGCGACCTACCAGCCGCAGCTCCTCACCCTGGTCGGTGTCGGCCCGCTCCACCTCACCGGCACCGCCGCCGCCAGATACGCCGACGCCCGCCCCGTCACCAACGCCAGATCCGCCCCGCCGATCCCCGACAGCGACGGACGCACCCGCACCCACCCCGCGTCC
>NZ_FZMO01000495.1 GCF_900197875.1 Frankia canadensis
GGACCGACCCCATGACCCCCAACCCCACGAGCGTGCCCTCGGCTAGCGCGGGCCGGCGGATCGTCGCGCTGCTGCACGCGCTCGCCGCCCTCGCCGTCCTGCTGACCTGTCTGGTCGTCGCGCCGCTGGTCATGTGGCGGCTGATCGGCTGGCCCCTGCCCCATCACGTTCCCAGCCGCGCCGAGACGACCGCCGCGCTCACCAATCCGCTGGACCGGCGGCTGATCACAGGCGTTCTCGGCTGCCTGTTCTGGTACCTCTACCTCCTGCTCGCCCTGTCCACCCTGGCCGAAACGATCAGCCGGGCGACCGGTCGGCGCCGGCCACGGCTGCCCACCGCCGGCCTGCCCCAGGCCCTCACCACCGCCCTGGTCGGCACGATCCTCACCGGTCTCGTCCTCGCCGCCAGCCGCAGCAAACCCGCCCCCACTGGCCCCGCCGTCGCGCTGGCCGCCTGGCGCACCCCAACCGTCACTGTCGCCTCCGTCGCGCCCGCCCACACCGCGTCCGCTCCGCTCACCCGGTCCGACTCCGCCCTGCGGGAGGAGCCCGGTCGCAGCGTGCCGGTCCAGGCGCACGACAGCCTGTGGAGCCTCGCCGCCACCCACCTCGGCGACCCCCTGCGCTACCGCGAGCTGTTCGACCTCAACCACGGCCGGACACAACCCGACGGCGACCGTCTTACCCGCCCCGACCTCATCCGCCCCGGCTGGACCATGCTCCTGCCCGCCGACGCACCACCGGCCGCACCCACCGCCAGCGGCGCACCATCGACCCC
>NZ_FZMO01000365.1 GCF_900197875.1 Frankia canadensis
TTCAACACACCCAAAATCAAGCCATTAGACGATCATGGAAAATGCGAAAGTCGAGCAAGACAACAAACAGGAAGTATCGTTGGAAGTTGCCGCGACCCGCGAGTGCCCGGTGATCGTCGGCATCGAGGTCGTACATGATGTCATCCCGAGTGAGACGCGGATTCGACTCGGTTTTGATCTGCGCCTGAATGCTCCATCCAGCAGGGAAGCCTCGAAGCGGACCAGGATGTGTAAGGACCAGATCAATGGTCCCCCGATCCGGAACTGGGGGTGCGGAGCTGAGACCTGCGGCCGAAGCTATCAGCTGGATCCAACGCTCGCCGAAGTCGCCCTGATCCCGGCTATCGCCTCCGCGCTGCCGCGCCGAACGATTGCTCCGGGCGGCAGTACGCGGCACGGGCAGTGCCGCATGACCGTTGAGTGCGCCCGGGACCTGCCCTGCCCCACCACGGGCTCTGTCCCCGGTCTGGCTGACCACGTGCCGAAGTGTAGTCGGGCGTAAGTCCGAGGTGGCCAGTCGGCGGAAGCCCGGTCCGCGGAGGTGCCAGAACCTGCGGTAGATGGTTCCCGGCATCGGGAGAGATCCCTGGCGGATCGTCCTGCCGGACGCCCGCATGCCCGGTTCACCCCGCCAGCCGCGGCGGCGGTGCGCGATAACGGCCTGGCGCTCGCCGGACGTGCGGGAGCACGTCTGGCCGCCGCGCTGGGTCTGACGGTCGGCCGGGACACCCTGGTCCGCCGGGTCCGGGCGCTGCCCGACCCGCGGCCCAGCGTGGCGCGGATCCTCGGGGTTGACGACTTCGCCGTTCGTCGTGGTCATGTCTACGGAACGGTCCTGATTGACCTGGACACCCACCGGCCGGTCGATCTGCTCCCTGATCGGGAGGCCGACAGCCTGGTGGCCTGGCTGGCCGATCATCCCGGTGTCGAGGTGATCTGCCGGGGCCGGTCCGGTGCCCACGCCGACGGAGCACGCCGCGGCGCCCCCGACGCCCGGCAAATCGCGGACAGCTGGCATCTGTGGTCGAACCTCTGCGACGCCGTCGAACGCCGGCGTCACCGCCCACCGCCGGTGCCTGCCGACCCCGCCGGCACCGGCAGCGGCGGACCCGCCGACCCAGCCCATCCCGGTACCGCACCGTGAAAGCCACCGAGGTCCGCGCCGGGTGCCTGTTCCGCACGCCGTGCAGCCGGTGCGGAGAACCGCCGACGTCAGCCTCTCGCCGGCGGGCCGGCCGAGACCGAGGTCGCCTACCTGGCCACCAGCCTGCCGACGCATCAGGCCAGCCCGATCCGGCTCGCCGCGATGGGCTGCGACGACGAACGGCGTCGCTTACCGCCCCCGACGGCTCCTGTCGTGGTTGTCTCCGGCGTGGCTGCCGGTGCCAGTGGCGGCCACGCCGACTCGTCTTGAACGCCATGGCCAGCTCGGCAGCCCGTAAATCCAGGCTTCCGCGAGCACCTGCATCTTACTTTCAGCTTCGCGTTGAGCTGACTGTTCGCAGTAGTGTCGCGACAACTTTGATCAATTACGTTCATTGCATGCCGCATGGGCGTCGCATATCGGTCTTTATGTGTGTCTTCATTCCCTTCTTCGCCTTCGCCGATCGGTGCAGGGGAAAGCTCAAGGAATACAACGAGTCGCGGAAACCTAGAGGAGTCGCGCTCGGCACCTGCGAGGTAGCTCCATACGCCGGCCTTGTCGTTATTGTATATGAGGTTGAGGTCCGCTTCTGCTGGTGGTTTCGCGGAGAATTTTTCACCCTTCACTATTTCTTTGATTCTATACTGTCGCCACTCTTGATCCGATTCCTGAAATCCGTGTTCAGCCGCCGTAGCGCGGCGTGTCGCGATAGGCTCCGACTTGGAACATGCCGACGATCCTACTCGTCGCTTTTCGGTGGCTGCCGGATGTTGCATCCGGTGCGAATTAAATCCTATTTAACTGGTGGAGTGCTGTTACTCGCACCCTGCGATATTCGTTGATCATGTTGTTCGCGGACGGTCTCCTAGGTTGGCCGTGGCATCGGTGTCGCCCACAGCAGCGGCCCGCTCGTACCAGTGGCGCGCGCCAGCCAGGTCTGGCGGATCCCACTGGGTCGACAGAAGGAGCCCCAGGTTGGCCATAGCGTCGGTGTCGCCCACAGCGGCGGCCCGCTCGTACCAGTGGCGCGCGCCTGGCAGATCCGGTGGGTCCCACCGGTCAGCCAGCAGATTCCCCAGGTTGGTCATAGCGCCAGTGTGGCCGCCATCGTCGGCGGCCCGCTCGTACCAGTGGCGCGCGCCAGCCAGGTCTGGCGGATCCCACTGGGTCGACAGAAGGAGCCCCAGGTTGGCCATAGCGTCGGTGTCGCCCACAGCGGCGGCCCGCTCGTACCAGTGGCGCGCGCC
>NZ_FZMO01000082.1 GCF_900197875.1 Frankia canadensis
CACCCGGCCCGCCGCCTCGCCGCAGCCCGCCGCCGAGACGACGGGTCAGACCGCGGGGGTACCCGCAGGTGGGCGGATGGGATAACCCGCCTGCGTGCCCACGATGGCGGCCATGGCGCGCTGGCCGGCGGGCAGGGGATGGCCGCGGAGGTTCCCGCCGGACAGGCCGATGGGAAAGATCCACGGTTCCTTCGTGCACAGCTCATGGCCGGCGAGCGCGCCGGCGACCGATACGTAGGTCGCGCCGGCCGCGGTGGCTGCGGCGCGCAGCTGGCCGTCGAGATAGTCCTCGACCTGGTTCAGATGGAGGATCTCGGTAGCGGAGAGCCAGCGGCAGCCGGCGATCTGCGTGCCGGGCCGCGGAACGATCCGGGGATAGCCGACGACGATGACGCGGGCCTCAGGCGCGGCCTGCCTGATAGCGGGGACGACCTCCTGCCGGATCCGGGTGGCGACAGCATCGATCTGAGGCGCCTCATCCGCGGGATGGCGCACGCAGGCGATCAGGAAACAGGCCGCGAGCGTGCGGCTGAATCCGAGATCGTTCCCGCCGATCGTCACGCTTACCACGCCGACCGGGGTCTTGCTGTTGATGGCCGCGAGCCGGGTGACCTGCGGCGTCGCGTCGATGGAGCCTGGATGCTGCCCGCGTTTGAGGACGTCGTCGATGACTGCTCCCGAGCAGGCCAGGTGGCCGTTCGCGGCGATCTGGCCGGAAACCTCGACGCCCAGCAGGCGTGGCCAGGCCTGCTGGCTGCGGTGACAGGGATCCTTCAGGGTCGCCGTGCCGGAATCGAACGGCGGGTTGCCCTCGCCCGAGGAATAGGAGTCGCCCAGCGCCACATAGGTCGTGCGGGGATGCGTGCCGGTCGCCCACAACGCGACCCGGCCGGGAGCGTAGAGAACGAGATTGCCGTCGTTCTGCAGCTCCATCCAGGCGCCGCGATGGCCCTGCGTGCCGCTGGCCCAAAGCGGGCGGCGGCCGGGCGCGTAGAGGACAAGGTTTCCGTCCGGCTGCATCTCGAGCGATGAACCGTCGGTTCCGTTCGTTTCCGTCGACCATCTGGCGACATGGCCGCGGCCATACAGAACGGCATTCCCGTCGTCCTGCATCGTCAGCGACCAAACACCGTCCGGGGATCGCAGGCTCTGGCCGGCCAGCAGCGTTGTGCCGCCGGGCGCCTGGGTGCTGGTGGCCGGAACCGTGGATGCGGGCACCGCGGATTCGGCCAGCTCCACGATCCCGGTCTGCGCCGCGCTCGCTACGGGGGCCGCGGCGACCGACAGGT
Organism: Frankia canadensis; assembly: GCF_900197875.1. Classification (GTDB taxonomy): domain Bacteria; phylum Actinomycetota; class Actinomycetes; order Frankiales; family Frankiaceae; genus Frankia; species Frankia canadensis. The sequence continues at coordinate 1,290 of NZ_FZMO01000082.1, forward strand.
AGCTGAACACCAGCGCGAGCGCGAGGGCGAGGACGAGGACGAGGGCGTATCGACTGTGCCGTGCGCGCCGATACGTCGACTTCTTCGTCAACTGCCCTCCTGGAAGCCCGCAAAGCGGCGGATCAGGACGTCGGAGAATTGACTTTAAGGGCGGCCGTCCGAACTGTCAAGAAAGAGCACTTTGTTCGGTTTTCTGGTCGCGATCGGGTATCCCCGAGCATCCCCAGCAGGGGGGAACGCGTGCGTAGCCGTGATTTCTGGCACCGGAGGAGGCCTCGACGGCGGGTGTGCGCGCGGCGCTCGCCGACCAGCCGGCCTGCCCGTCAGGCCCGCTGTGTGCGGAGTTCGGCCGTCCACATCTGGTTTGCGTGACTGTGGGATCCTGTTCGGGTGACGGGCGGGGGCGATGGTCGCGCTCTCGACGTCTTCGTGTCCTGCGCCGAGGACGGGCTCGGCTGGGCCGAGTGGATCACCACAACCCTGGTGGACGCCGGCTACCGGGTGCGGTTCGGCGCGTGGGACGCCGTGCCGGGCACCCACCGTGTCTCCTGGCTGGACGGGGTGATCCGGCAGGCGCGGCAGACGATCGCCGTCGTCTCGGACGGCTATCTGGCGTCACCCACGGCGCCGGCGGAGTGGGGTGCGGCCTGGTCGCCGCGGGTGCTCGACGGGGAACGCCGGCTGCTCGTCGCCCGAGTCACGGACCGGCCGATCCCCGGGCTGCTGGGGCAGCTCGCCCCGATCGACCTGGCCGGCCGCGGCGAACTGGCCGCGCGGGCGGCCCTGTTCAGCGCGCTGCTCGGCGAACCCCGCCGGCCGGAGACGGCGCGCGACGGCGGCACGTTCGCCTCCGGTGCCCGCCCGGAAACCGCCGGACGCGAACGTGCCGGTGGGACGGTGTTTCCGGGGGAGCTGCCGGCCGTGTGGAACGTGCCGCGGCCGGCCGCGCCGTTCGTCGGGCGGACGGGGGCGCTGACACGCCTCGGCGACGCGATGGGCTCGGCCCCGCTGGTCGCCGTGACGGGCCTGGCCGGGATCGGAAAGACGAGCCTGGCCGTCGAGTACGTCCGGGCGCGACGGGCGGACTTCGACGCGGTGTGGTGGGTGCCGGCGGGGCGCCCGGAGCTGGTGGGGGAGCGGGTGCGCGGCCTCGCGCCCGCGCTGGGCCTGCCGGCGCACGCGGAACCGGCGGCCGTGCTGGCCCGCCTCGACGCCGCCGACGGGCGCTGGCTGCTGGTCCTCGACGACGCGGCCGGTCCCGCGGAGCTGCCCGGCTGGCTGCGGCCGTCGTCCGGCGCAGGCCGGGTGCTGGTGACCTCACGCGCCGACGACTGGACCGGGCTCGGGGCGGCCTGGCGCGCAGGCCTGGACGGGGACGGTGCGCCGGCCACCGTGGTGCCGCTCGGGCCGATGGAACGGGCGGAGTCGGTGGCCCTGCTCGTCAACCGGCTGCCTGCGGTCGACCGGACGGCCGCCGGGCGGATCGCGGCCCAGCTCGGCGATCATCCCCTGGCACTCGACCAGGCGGCCCATCGCATCGACCGCGCCCGTGCCCCCGCCGAGACCTACCTCGCGGCTCTGGTCGAACGGCCGCTCGTCGTCCTCGGCCAGGGCGAGGTGCCCGGCCGACCCGGCGTCACGGCGGCCACGTTGTGGACCGAGCCGATCCGCCGCCTCGCCGCCGACGCACCCGCCGCCGGCGAGCTGCTACGCCTCGCCGCGCACGGCGACAGCACCGTCCCGCTGCCGCTGCGCCTGCTCACCGCCGATCCCGACGCGATCCCCACCGCCGAGCTGCGCGCCGCCGCCCGCGACCCGTTCGACCTGGCCGACACCGTCGCCGAGGTGGAACGCGCCGGCCTCGCCCACCGCGACGGCTCCGCGCTGGGCATGCACGTCCTGGTCCGCTCCGCCGTCCGCGCCGACACCAGCCCCGAGCACGCCGACCAGCTCGTCGACGCCCTCGGCCGCCTGCTGCACACCGCCCTGCCCGAGCGGATCACCGCCACCCCCGACGCCTGGCCCGCCTGGCGCGAACTCCTCCCCCACGCCCTCGCCACCCTCGACGCCACCCCACCGGACGCCGACACCCCCCACACCGCCTGGCTCGCCGAACACGCCGCCGCCTACCTCACCGAACACGGCCACGCCGCCACCGCCGAACCCCTCGCCGCCCGCGCCGCCACCGCCCACGAACGACTCCACGGCCCCGACCACCCCACCACGCTCGCAGCCCGCGAAACGCACATCCGTGCCGCCCTGAACGCCGACCACCTGTCCGTCGCCGGCCCGCTGGCCGAACGCAACGCCGCCGATCGCGGACGAGTGCTCGGCCCCGACCACCCCGACACCCTCACCAGCCGCGAGACGCTGGCGTGGGCCTATCAGCGAGCGGGCTACCTCGACCATGCGGACGAGACCCTCCAGCGCAACCTGGCCGACCGCACACGCATCCTCGGCCCTGACCATCCAGCCAGCCTGGAATCCCGCCACGACCTCGGCGTCATCCGTGCTGACGCCGGCCGGACCCGCGAGGCCGCGGACATCCTCCGGCCGACCCTCCTCGCCCGCGACCGCGTCCTCGGTCCCGACCACCCCGGAACGCTGGACACCCGCCACAATCTCGCCGTCACCTACGGGCGGCTCGGCTCCACCGGCGACGCCCTCGCCCAGGCCGAACCCACCCTCGCCGCCCGCGACCGCGTCCTCGGCCCCGACCACCCCGACACCCTCGACAGCCGCCACCAGCTCGGCCTCACCTACTACCAGGCCGGACGCTTCCCTGACGCAACCCACGAACTCACCCGCGCCCACACCGACCGCGCCCAGGTCCTCGGCCCCGACCATCCCCGGACCCTCGAGTCTGTGCACGCACTCGCCAGGACCCATCTCAAGGCCGGACGACCTGTGGACGCCGCGCCGCTCTTCGAGCGCGCGTTCGCCGGACGCGAGCGCCTGCACGGCCCCGACCACCTCGCGACGACGCGGAGCCGCGAGCGCCTTGTGGAGGCGTACCTCGCTGCTGGCCGCCCAGGAGAGGCCGCACCGCATCTCGAGCGAATCCTCGACCAGCGCGAACGCCTCCTCGGCCCGGCGCATCCGCGCGCCATGGGTGCCCGCGACGATCTTGCCGCGCTGTACCGGGCCACCGGCCAGTCGGAGGCCGCCTGCCACCACCTGGAACGTCAGCTCACCGTCCGCGACCGCACCCATGGCTCGGCCGACGCCCGTACGCTGCGCACGGCCACCTCCCTCGCCGAGGTGTACGGCCAGTCGGGACGACTACCCGAGGCCGTCACCCTTCAGGAACGTGTCCACGCCATCCACCGCCACACGCTGGGCCCGGAGCACCCCGACACCCGTGCCAGCCGGGGCACGCTGGCTGATACCTACCGCCAGGCAGGACGGCACGGCGATGCCGTGCCCCTCTACCGTGACGCCGCCAACGACGCGCTGCGCGAGCACGGCCCCTTCCACCCGGACACCATCCGCGCCCGTCGTACCCTCACCGAGGCGAGCCGGCAGGTTCCCGCCGAGCATCCGCAACGTTCCGAACAGCCATTTCTGACCGAAAGGCCGAAGATAGACGACGCTGGTCGCCAACGCCCCGGCCCCTAATCCATCGGTGTCCCGTCGAGTAGGACTTTGACGGCCTTCAGCGCCCGTCGCTGGAACCGTGGTCATCTGCTTCTGGGGAAGCCTCCGCGACGCCGGAGGAGCGGTCCAGGCGGTCAAGCTTGTCGAACAGCCGGGATCGGGCGTCGTCGGCACTGGTCGCCTCATCCAGAGCGCGTTCCCAGGCGCGTTGCCGCTCCTCACGTGCCCGCGCGTCGCGCGCATCGGCCTCGGCGTTCGCCTTGTCGCGGAACTCGCGCATCCTCTCATCGTGTTCGCGCTCATCCCACTCCAACTCGTGCTCTGCGGCCAAGCGGTTCATGACCTCGTTGGCATAGCGGGAATTCCAGGTGCGGCTGAACGAGCCGTCCCAGTCGACCGGGCGCAGCGGGGGGCGGCCGTCGTCGGTCGGCGGGTCGGACGGTCCCGCGGGACCGGTCGAGGAGGGGTCGGTCGGGGCGGCAGCGCGGTCGGCCGGGTCGCTCTCGGCGTGCTCGGGGCCGGGATCGGTCGGGGCATCGGACACGGTCATCCTCCTGTCACTGGCACCGCCGGTAATCATCCCACTGCGACAGGTTTGCGGTGGGCCGCTGCCCCCGCGTCGCAGTGCTCGCAGCACATGCGGCCTGGGAAGGAGGCGCCTGCCATGACGGACCTGGGCGGGGCGGGGCCGAGACGACGGGCTCGGGTGACAGTGGGTCAGCGGACGTCCGCCGTGGGTTCCGTAAGGTTGTGATCAGTCGCGCGGAGTGTGGAGAGAGGTGGATGGTAACTCGCAGCTTTGGGACGGCTGGGCCGTGTGTGCCGGGCCGGCATTTCATGATCCCGGCGTCCGAGCGGCTGCCCGAGGTGCCCGTCCTGGTAGCCAGGGAGAACTACTTCGTCCTGCACGCCCCGCGGCAGACCGGCAAGACGACAGCGTTGCAGGCCCTTGCCGCGGATCTGACCGCCGGCGGTCGCTACGCGGCGATCGTGCTGTCGATGGAGGCCGGGCGCCCCTGGCCGGATGACGTCGGTGCGGCCAGCCGGGCGATCCTCGGACGCGCCAGGCGCACCGCGCGGACCAACCTGCCGGCCGATCTGCGTCCCCCGCCATGGCCGGACAGCTGGGATGAGGTGCTCTTGTCCGATGCGTTCGCCGCCTGGGCCGAGGCCTGCCCGAAGCCGCTGGTGCTGTTCCTCGACGAGATTGACGCGCTGAGCGGGCGGACCCTGCTCAGCGTCCTCGGTCAACTGCGCGACGGCTATCGCGACCGGCCTTCCGGCTTTCCCTCGTCGATCGCCCTCTGCGGCCTTCGTGACGTCCGCGAATACAAGGTCGCCTCCGGCGGGGATCCGACCAGGCTCACCTCACCGAGCCCCTTCAACATCACGGTGACGTCTCTGCGGCTGAACGACTTCACTCTCGATGAGGTCCGCGCCCTCTACGGGCAGCACACCACCGATACCGGTCATGGCTGGCCCTGGCCCGTTTCGAGAACGGTCATCCTGCGCCGAGTATCGAGCCGTTCCTGCCGCGTGGTGCCGTCCGGGGCTCGGCTGTTGGGCGCATCGGTTCGGGGCGCTGCGTCAAACGGGCAGTCCGGCTTCCAGGTAGGCGAGTGCCTCGTCGACGAGGGCGGGCAGGTCCGCGTGAGGGTCGTCGGCCAGGGCGGGCAGCGTGGCGAGCATGGCGCCGATGGCGCTGCCGGCGATGGTGCGCACGGCGAGAGTGTCTTTCGGGCGCCCGGTGCGTTGTGCGATGGCGTCCGCGAGCAGGAGCGTGGCCTGGGAGATCTGGTCGAGCATGGCGGCGCGCAGGGCGGGCTCGGCGACGATGAGCGATGTGCGTTCCTGTATCGCCTGTCTCTGGTCGGGGGTGAGGGCGTCGAACTGGTGGCGGATCGCGGCCCGTATCGCCTGGACAGGTGAGAGGTCCGGGGGTTGGTGGTGGAATGCCTCGATGATCAGGGGATCGAGGTCGTCCTGGAGGACGACGCCCTCCTTGGTGGGGAAGTAGCGGAAGAACGTCGTCTCGGAGACTTCCGCGGCGTGGATGATCTGTTCGATGGTCGTGGCCTGGTAGCCCTGGTCGCGGAACAGCCGTAGGGCGTGGCTCTGGATGGCGGCCCGGGTCCTTGCCTTCTTGCGTTCTCGCAGTCCGGGTGTTGCCCGGTCAGTGCGCGACGGCATCGGCGGTCCCTTCCTCGGTCGGTTGGCCGGCTTCCGTTCTACGGGATCGACGGCCGGGAAGGACGGCCACGGCCATGACGGCGCCGAGCGTGGCGATCGCGGCCGACCCCAGCAACGCGGCGCTCATCCCGTCGACGAACGCCCCGCGGACTGCCCGGTGCAGTTCGGGCACGCCGGCCGTCGCGGCGGTGCCGTCGTAGAGGCTCCGGCGCGCACTCTCGGCCGCCGTCGCCGGCAGGCCGGCCCTGTCGAGTCGGGCGTGGTAGACGGCGACGAGGATGCTGCCTGTGATCGCTGTGCCGAGCGGGCCGCTGGTCTTGTTGAACGCCTGTACGACGGCGGATTCGGTGCCGCTGCGTTCGGCCGACAGCCTGGCCAGCGCCGCCGCGGTCGCCGCGGCGAGGGCCAGTCCGGTTCCCGCGCCGACGAGCACCGTCCAGCCAGCGGTGAACGCGGTGCTGGAGGTCGGGGTGGCGGTGGCTCCCAGGGCGAGACCAGCGGCCAGGACGACGAATCCCAGCGCGGTCGCCACCCGTGCGGTGACCGCCTCCGCCAGGCGGCTGGCAAGTCCGGCACCGGCGACCATACCGGCGATGAGGGGAAGCAGGCGCACGCCGCTGCCGAGGGTGTCGGTTCCCTGCACGCCCTGGAAGTACTGAGGCAACGTGAACAGCACACCGATCATCGCGAGGCCGGCGACCGCGGCCAGCGCCGACCCCCACAGGAACGGCCCAGGTTGCAGCAGCCGCGGGTCGATCAGCGGCTGGCCGGCGGGCAACCGACCGAGCCGGTGCTCCCACCAGACGAACCCGGCCACCACGACAGCTCCGAGGGCCATCGATCCCGCCGCGTCCGGCCTGCCCCAGCCGCGCTCCCCGGCGCGCACCAGACCGTAGATCACCATCGCGAGTCCCACCGCGGATGTGACCGTGCCGACCGGGTCGAGACCAGGGCGTTGGGTCGACCGCGACTCCGGGATCAGGACGAAGCCGATCAACGCGGCGAGCGCGACCACGGGCACGTTGAGCAGGAAGACCCAGCCCCACCAGAACCGCGACAGCATCCAGCCGCCGAGAATCGGGCCGAGCGGGAGGGCGACGAAGTTCGCCGCCTGGTAGATCCCCACGGCTTTCGGTCGTTCCCGCTCGTCGAACAGGACGACCAGCGCCGACAGGGCCATCACCGTGATACCGGCGCCGGCCAGGCCCTGGAGCAGCCGTCCCGCCAGGAACATCCCGATCGATGCGGCGTAGGCGCAGAGCACCGATCCCAGGCCGAACAGCGCCAGCGAGGCGAGCAGGACCGCACGCCGGCCGAACCGGTCACCCACAAGGCCCACGGGCAGGACCGCCGCGGCCAGCACGAGCAGGTAGCCGGAGGAGAACCAGAGCAGGTCGGACTGCGACGCGTCGAGCGCCGTCGCCAGCGTCGGCTGGGCCACCGACAGGACCGTGCCGTCCAGGCCGACGGCGAGCACGCTCAGGTTGACCGCCCCCAACGCCCACCACCGCCGTGTCCCCACCGCACCCATGTGACAGCTCCCAACTAACGGCGGTTACCTCCAAAAAATTGTAACCCCCACTTCTTCTAGGGTGTCCACTCGTACTCCAGACGGGCCGAGGGTTGGCTGTCCACGTTTGTAGACGTCGGGTAGTGTCTACGAACGTGGACAGATCTGATGCGCTGGGGAGGCAGACCTGACGGGAACCGTGGCGGTCAACATCGTGAACGCGCGGCAGCTCGGCACTGCGGTGCGGGCGGCCCGCAAGGAGCGTGGGCTGTCGCAGGAGGCCCTCGTCGCCCGGGCGGGCGTCTCCCGCGCCTGGCTGGCCCGCTTCGAGAACGGTCATCCCGCGGCGAGCATCGAGCCGGTCTTCCGTGTGCTTGGCGCCCTCGGTCTGAGCCTGGACCTGCGGGAACGCGCGATGTCCGACGGCGAGCGGCGTGTGCTCGACGCCCTCGCCGAGCGGGACAGGCGTCGATGACCACCAAGATTCTGCTGGTTGTCATGCAGGACGAGGTGGTCGGGCGCGTCACTCAGAGCTCCGAGTCGGCCGAACCGGAGTTCACCTACGAGCCCTCCTATCTCGCCACGGGCTCGGTGCCTCTCGGCGTGCGGATGGCGCTCGCCAGCAGCGCCTACCGAGGATCGGTTGTGCGAGCTTTTCTCGAAGGTGTGCTGCCGGAGGATCCGCGGACCCGTCAGCGCTGGGGCGGGCTCCTGGGCGTCGCCCCGGACGACACCCTGGCGATCCTGGCGCAGATGGGTTGGGACTGCCCCGGGGCCGTCCAGTTCTGCCTACCTGATGCGGTCGACGAGATGCGGTCGCGCGGGGGTGAGACGCGTCCAGTCAGCGATGAGGACATTGCCGGTCGTATCCGGGCCTTGCGTACCGAGGACGCCGCGTCGTGGACGCTGCCGGACGAGCACTGGTCGCTGCCCGGTCAGCAGTCGAAGTTCGCGCTCGCGAAGCTTCCGACCGGATGGTACGAGGCTCATGGCTCCGCGGCGACAACCCACGTCATCAAGCCCGGGATCGGGCGCCTCCATCATCAGGCGCTCGTCGAACACGCCACGATGCGGGCGGCGCGAGCACTTGGCCTTGACGTCGCCCACACCGAATTCACCTACTTCGGATCAGACGAGCCGGCGATCGTCATCGAGCGCTACGATCGCCTGGTTCTCGATGACCAGGCGGTGGTGCGCCTCCACCAGGAGGATTTCTGCTCGGCCAGTGGACGGCTGCCGACGAAGAAGTACGAGGCCCACGGCGGCCCAGGACTTCGGGACCTCGTTCGCATCGTTCAGCAGAACGCGCGTGATCGAGCCGCGGGAAGAGCGGCTCTCGGCGCCTTCGTCGCGTTCAACTACGTCGCCGGTGCGCCGGACGGCCACGCGAAGAACATCTCCCTTCTGCTGCTGCCCGAAGACATTCGCGTGGCGCCACTCTATGATCTCGCGACCAGCCTTCCCTACAGTGGCGACGCAGGACTGCGCGAGGTCGCCATCGGCATCGGGGGCCGGCGGAAGTTCGGCCAGGTCCTCGGCAAGCACTGGGACAAGGCGGCGGCCATCCTCGGTATCCCAACCGACGAGTACCGCGACACCGCCAGGGCGATGGCGGAGGCGTTCCCCGACGCGTTCTCGGACGCGCTGACCGCCGTGGGCACAGCGGAGGCGAACGACGTGCGACGCCGTTCCCTCGACCCGATCGCACGGCACACCGACCAGGTGAGAGAACGTCTCGACGACCCGATCGCACCCTCGCCACGGTAGTCAGCTAGTCTCTGCACCTCCCTTTGCCCAGCACCTTTGCCCAGAACGGATGATGGAGGAGCTTGCCCGTGGAGGATGGCAGTATCCGTCGACTGGTTGACGATGCGCCGGTTGCAACCTCCGCAACCGCCTACCCGCTGCCCGATGACATGGTCCTCTTCGTCGCCCGCGGCGACACAGGTGAGGCGGTCGCGACGTTTCGGCTGCCACGCGTGGCGGCGGAGAAGCTGGCGGACTCGACCCTTCCGGCTGCTCTGATCATTGGCGCGAGTGTCGCCGATGCCATCGCCGCCGACGCGTTCATCACCGGCCAGAACGACACCGCGGACTGACGTCGGCCGACTCCGGATTGACGTGCTGCTGGAGGACTTGTCGTGGCCCTCTTCAGAACCGGAGTTTTTCACAGCGCCGCTCTGGAGCGGCGAGCGGCGGAATGAGTCACTGTAGGTGACCACAGCCGGCTGAGAGCGAGGTGCGTTCGACCAGGCCCGGTGGGGTGAACGGCAGCAGGCAGCGGGAGCAGGCCAGCAGGCCGTCGTCGGCGCAGTCGCAGCCGCGCAGCACCGCCAGCGCGCCGGTGAGCAGCTCGCGGACGCGGCTGGGGCGGGCAAGGTCGGCGAGGTAGCCGGTGCCGCCGGGCACCCGGTCGTGCAGCAGCAGCGCGGTGCGGTCCTGGCCGTCGACGGGCAGGTGCACCTCGAGGACGTCGAGATGGTCGGGCGCGCCGCCGAGCAGTTCCCGCAGGCCCAGCAGCAGCGCCGCGCGGAACGACGGGCCGGCGAAGTGGTCGAGGGTGAACTGCGGCGGCAGCAGGATACGCACCCCCTGCGTGCGCAGCGTCCGCCCGAGGGCGACCTCCGCCCAGGGCACGTCGATGGCCGTCCTGTGCGGGCACCAGGCGCGGTGGCGCGCGCCCTGCACGTCGCGCACGCCTGGCTGGGCGGTCGGGACGACGCCGCAGCCGGGGCAGGTCACGAACAGCGGCGCCCGTACCTCCACGCCGGCGAGGAGGCGCTGCGCGCCCTGCTCGACGGTGCGGCCGACGTTCACCCAGCGAACCTCGAGCTGGCGGACGTACTCGGCGCCGAAACCATGGACGACCACTGTCGCCGGAGGGCGCCGCACGATTCGTTGGTGGCAGCGTTCTGGCAGTGTCACGGCGGTCCGTGTCGCGTAATCCGGGGCAAAGCGGGCAGGGGGCCGCGAGTTCGCGACACGGTGCCGCTGACCCCCGCATCTACTTCCCGCCGGCGGGAAGTGGGCCCGATAGGCGGCTTATGGGAAACGGTCGTCGCCGTCGATGATCACATGCTCGCGGAGACGGTCGCGGTCGCCGAGGGTGCGGGCGAAATCCTTGAGCCAGCCGGGGGGTGGGATGGTGTAGGGGCGCAGGCGGGTGGGGGTGCCGTCGTCGACGAGGAGGGCCTGGCCGGCGCGCAGGCGGGCGGTGCGGCGGCCGGCCAGCGCGTTGATGCGTTCGTCGAAGGACTCGCCGTAGCGGTGGGTGAGGACGACGCCGAACTCGTTGAGGATCTCGCGGCTGACGCGGCGCACGCCGGCCGCGGGCAGGGTGGCGATCACGAAGATGCCGGCGTCGGAGCCCTGCTGCAGCAGGGTGCCGAGCGGGACGGCGAGGCCGCTGGCCTTCCACGCGCCGGGGGCCTGGGCGATGCCGCGGGCGCGGTGCAGGCCGTGCAGGATGACGACGCGACTGTCCGCGACGAGGTCGACGGTGAGGTCGTCGTCGGCCGCCCGGGTCTCCGCGAGTTCGGCCAGTTCCTCGAGGTGGGCGAGGTGTGCGCCGCCGCCGAGGTGGCGCAGGCCGGGGAGCAGCACCGTCAGCTCGTCGTGCACCGTGGGGTACCGGTGGTCGGGCGGGGTGAAGTCGACGACGGAGACGGCGTCGGAGACGGTGTCGGCGCCGGGCGGGCCGCCGCGGCCGACGCCGGCGGCGGCGAGGGAGGTCAGGACGGCGACGATCACGCCGACGTTCTCGTCATCCTCGCCGATGACCAACAGGCCCCGCTGCGCCCGCGCCGCGAGCTCGACGGACACCGGCCCGGCCAGCCCCATCGGCTCCCCGAGCCACAGCCGCAACGCACGCGACGGCGACGCCGCCGACCCGCCCCCAGCCCCAGCCCCAGCGGTGGCCAGGCGGGTGAACTCGCCGTCGCGGGTGATGTCGCCGGGACGGTAGCCGTCATACACCTGCGGAACCCGGTTGGACGGCAGGTCGCGGGCCCGGTCGCGCAGCGCGTCGAGGGTGGCGACGCGCAGGGACTCGTCGTGGAAGGCGACCTGGAAGCGGCTGTCCCGGCCGACCTGGCCGAAGCTCGGGTTGTAGATCGCCTCGCCCTGGGGGCGCAGCTCGGTGGCGGCGGGGTTGTTCTCGGCGAGGATGCGGCGGCTGGTCTGGTCGTCGCAGCGCAGGGCGATGCGCACGGCCATCTGGCGCATCGAGTCGCCCATCCGGACGGGGCTGCTCGGTGTCTGCGAGGCGAGCAGCACGTGGATGCCGTAGGCGCGGCCCATCCGGGTGAGGGTCTCCAGGCATTCGGTGGCCCGGCGGGCGATGTCGTCGTCGGTGTCGAACAGGACGTGGTACTCGTCGATGACGAGCAGGATGCGGGCCAGCAGGGGATCGGCCTCGACGCCGGCCGCGGTCTGCTCGTCCTCGGCCTGGTAGACGGCGAGGGCGCGGGCTCGCCGGTAGGCGGCGAGGCTCACCACGGCGTACTTCTTGAACAGAGCCGCCCGGGTATCGATCTCGGTCAACAGGCGGTTGAGCGCCTCCAGGCCGAACTCCCGGTCGCTGTGGATGGACACCACCCGGGCGTGCGGCAGGGACCGGGTGGCGTACTCCGCGAACTCGACGCCCTGCTTCAGGTCGATGAGGTAGAGCTCCAGCTCCTTGGGGGAGTAGAGGACCGCCGCGGCCGAGATCATCGTGTGCAGCAGGGTCGACTTCCCGGAGCCGGTCATCCCGGCGACCATCACGTGGTGGCGGCCCCCCTCGCCCAGCCACATCGGCAGCACGTCGTCCAGGCTGTAGGTGCCCAGCGGAATGACCAGGCCCGCGGCCGCGTCGGCCTGCCACCAGGTGCCCGGGTCGCCGACGCGCACCGTGCGGGTGACGCCGGGGATCCCGCCGACCTCGGGGCGGGCGCCGGGCGGCACCAGCGACAGCAGCCAGTCGAGCGTGACGACGACCCGGTTCGCGTCGCGGGCGAGGTCCGCGACCCGTTCGACGATCGTGCGCAGCTGGGCGGACGCCTCCCAGGTCGGCTCCGGCGGACGCTCCAGCTCCAGGTCCCAGGCGCCGACGGCGGGCGGCGCGAACGCGGCCGGACCGGTACTCGCCCGTCCGCCGGCGTCGAGCGCCAGATGGTGCGGATGGTCCTCGCTGTCGCCGGTGAGCACGAGCACCGTGTAGATGCCGCAGTGCGGGCCGTTCGTCATCACCTGGTCAAGCCGGGTGAGGCTGTCCGGCGTGGTGAAACCGCGGGGGAAGTCGAAGATGATCAGAACGTGGTAGGGCTCGGGGCGGGCGTTGGACCGGTGGTTGTACTCGACGAGCGAGGTCAGCCGGTGCGGGCCGAGCAGGTCACGGTCGACGCGGCTGATCCGCCCGATCAGCTCGCCGAGCTTGTCCTCGACCGCCCGCGGGTCGATGAGCGGATCGTCCATCAACCGGACGTCGTCCGAGTTGAGCCCGGCGAGCGACCGCACCGATCTGCCCAGCGACAGCGGGTCGACGACGGACAGCCGCAGCTGGCCGGGCGGCACGCAGGCCAGCATCCGGCTGACCAGGCCCAGCACCGCGTCGGCATGCGCGGCGTTGCCGCGAGACGCGCGCACCACGAGGTTCGTCGTCGCGGGGAACGGGAACAGCGCGGGCACGCCGATCCGCTCCCCGTCGGCCCCGGCCAGCAGATGGGTGCCGAGCCGCAGGCCCTCGACAGGGTGGCCGACCGGCCTCCAGCCGCTCCAGTCCGCGCCGGCCGGCGGGCTGTACCCGTCGAGCTCGGCGGTGGCCGCCGCGATGGCCAGTGACAGCTGCGCCAGCGCGTGCTGCCAGGTCCGGGCCGCGGCCTCGACGGCCTCGTCGCGCACGTCCGACGCCTGCTGGACGGCGACCTTGCGACGCTGGTCGGCCCCGGCGTCCGCGCGGGCGATCAACGCGTCGGCGCGGCGGACCGCGGCGACCGCGACCGCGATCCACAGCCGCTTGCGCCGAAACGGCGAGCGGAGCCGGCTCACGGCCAGCGCCAGATCGTCGACGGCCGCCGTCAGCGGACTGCCTGCCGCGTCGCCGGCCCCGCCCTCGGCCG
>NZ_FZMO01000366.1 GCF_900197875.1 Frankia canadensis
CGGCTGGACCAGGTGGACCGGCTGGACCAGGTGGACCGGCTGGACCAGGTGGACCGGCTGGACCAGGTGGACCAGGTGGTCCCGGCGGACCGGTCGGACCCGCGCGGCCGGGCACGGCGCCCTTCCCCCCGCGTCCCGGCCAGCCTGGCGGCGGCCCAGGCGCGGCCGGCGCCCACCGGCCGGCATCCGGCAACCGCAGCCGGCTGCCCTGGATCATCGCCGCGACGGCGTTCGTCCTCGTCGTCGCGCTGACCGTGGGCATCGTGCTGGCGGTGGCGAACTCCGGTGGCGGCAACGAGCCGGACGGGCCCAGGACCGCCGCCGCCTACCGGGGCCCGGCGTTGACGGTGCAGGGCCTCAGCCCGTACAGCCTGTCCATCCAGCCCGACGGCTCGCTGCTCGTGTCGAGCCTCGCGACCGACCGCGTCCAGCGGATCACCCCGGGCGGCGTCGCGAACGACTTCGCCGGCACCGGTGCCGGCGGCATCGGCGGCGATGGCGGCCAGGCGACCTCCGCCCAGCTGGACGGGCCTGGCTCGACCGTGCGGGACAAGGCCGGCAACATCTACGTCGGCGACGCGAAGAACAACCGGATCCGCAAGATCACCCCGACCGGGGTGATCACGACAATCGCCGGCACCGGCACGGCGGGATTCGGCGGCGACGGCGGCCCGGCCACCGCGGCCCAGATCAACAGCGCGGAGAAGGTCACCGTCGGCCCGGACGGCAGCGTCTACCTCTCCGACTACGAGAACCACCGGATCCGCAAGATCGACCCGAGCGGGATCATCAGCACCTACGTCGGCACCGGCGTAGCCGGCTACACCGGGGCGGGCGGCCCGGCGACCCAGGCGAAGATCGACGGCCCGAACGACCTGACGATGACGTCCGACGGAACGCTCTACTTCGCCGACCTCGGCAGCGACACCATCCAGAAGGTCACCCCGGACGGCACGATCAGCACCATCGCCGGCACCGGCGAGAGCGGCTACTCCGGCGACGGCGGGCCGGCCACCTCGGCCAAGCTGAACGTCCCGTCCGTCTCGCTCGGCCCCGACGGCAAGACCTTCTACCTCGCCGACTACCGCAACAACCGGATCCGCAGGATCGACCCGAACGGCATCATCAGCACCATCGCCGGCACCGGCACCGAGGGCTTCTCCGGCGACGGCGGCCCGGCCACCGCGGCCCAGTTCAAGAACCCGAGCTCGGTCGTGGTCGACGGCGCCGGCGCGATCTACATCTCCGACAACGGCAACGACCGCGTCCGCCGGATCGACCCCGCCGGCACGATCAGCACGATCGCCCAGCCGGGCTGAGCCGGGCCCAGATGACGTCACGGATCGACCTCGACCGGGTCGCCGCCTCCCTGCCCGGCTATGAGCTGGGCGGGGAGCTCGGCCGAGGCGGGTTCGGCGTCGTGGTCGCCGGCCGCCACCGGCTCATCGACCGCCCGGTCGCGATCAAGATCCTGCCGGATGCCGGCGACGAGGACGGCGGCGGCCACGGCGACCCGGGCGGCGGCGGGGACGGCAGCGGCGGTGGCAGTGGCGGGGACGGCCGGGGCAGCGACGGCCTGCGTGCCCGGTTCCTCGGGGAGGCGCGTGTCCTCGCCGGGATCGATCATCCCCACGTCGTGCGGATCTACGACTACGTGGAGCGCGACGGCCTGTGCCTGCTGGTGATGGAGCAGCTCACCGGCGGGAGCCTGCGCCTGCACGGCCGTTCCCTGACCGGGCCGGCGCAGGTGGGCGCGATCGGGGTCGCCGCCGCCTTGGCGCTCGCCGCGGCGCACGAGCGCGGTGTGCTGCACCGCGACGTCAAACCGGACAACCTGCTGTTCACCGGCGACGGCATCCCCAAGGTCACCGACTTCGGCATCGCGAAGATCGTGGCGGCGACGGCCGCGACGACCACCGGGCTCGTCGGCACCCCGCGGTACATGGCGCCGGAGCAGATCATCGGCGGCCGCCTCGGCCCCGGCACCGACCTGTACGCGCTCGCCGTCGTCCTGTACGAGCTGTACGCCCGCCGCTCGCCGTTTCCGCCCGACCTCCCGGTCGCCGGCCTGCTGCACCACCATCTGGCGGTGCCACCGCTGCCACTCACCGAGGCGCCGGGCCCGGTCGCCGACGTGATCGCCACCGCGCTGGCGAAGGAGGCGGCGTGGCGGCCCCCGTCGGCGCACGAGTTCGCCGTCCAGCTCGCCGCGGCGACCACCGCCGTTCTCGGGCCGGGCTGGCTCGCGGCCAGCCGTATCCCCGTCCTCGCCCCCGACGACGTCCTCTCCGCGGCCGGTCACCAGCCGGGCACCACCCCGCGCCCCCCGCGCCCCGATTAAGGGCCTACCGGAGGAG
>NZ_FZMO01000367.1 GCF_900197875.1 Frankia canadensis
TGCACACCTCCGGCACCACCGGTCTGCCCAAGGCGGTCCACTACCGGCAGCGGCCACTCGCCGCCCGGGTCGACATCTACACCCGGCTGGTCCCGCTCGGGCCGGGTGACGTGTTCGTCCATTTCTCTCTGGAACCCGATCGCCGCGCTGCTGCGACAGTCGACGCCGCCAGCAGGGCTACCCGGACCACGAGATCAGCATCGGAACCAGCGACAACTTCGAAGGGAGCGGCCGTCCGGCGGTCAGCGTCCGTGTGGTGGGAGGCGGGCTCCGCCGTCGAGACGGACGGTGTCCCCGTTCAGGTAGGAGTTCTCGCAGGCGTGCAGGACGAACCGGCCGAACTCCGCAGGGTCGCCCAGGCGGCCCGGGGCCAGCGCCGCCCGGGTGTATGCGTCGAGGATCTGCTGTGGGAGCCCGGTGACCGGCGGCGTCGCGAAGGTGCCGGGGGCGATTGTCACGACGCGGATGCCCAGGCCGCGCAGGTCCCGGGCCGCGGGCAGCGTGAGGCCGGCGACGCCCGCCTTGGCCGCGGCGTAGGCACACTGACCTTCGGTGCCGTCGAAGGCGGCGATGGAGGAGGTGTTGACGATCACACCGCGCTCCCCGCCGTCCAGTGGCGGTGTGCGGGCGATGGCCGCGGCGCCCAGGCGCAGGCAGTTGAAGGTGCCGATCAGGTTGACCTCGATCGTCCGGCGGAACATCGCCAGATCGTGGGCCTGGCCGTCCAGGCCGACCAGCCGCGCGCCGCCCGGCACGAACGCGCAGTTCACCATGATTCGCAACGGGATCTCCCGCGGAGCGCCCACGACCGCCTCGACGGCCTGCGGGTCCGTGATGTCCGCCTGCCAGAAGTGGGCCCGCTCGCCCAGCTCGACGGCCAACCGCTCGCCGCGGTCCACGTCAAGATCGACGATCGTCGTGTCGATGCCGGCAGCGACGAGACAGCGGACCGTGGCCGCGCCGAGCCCGGAGGCCCCGCCTGTCACGACGGCCGAGGAGGTGCTGAGATCCATGCGTCTGCTCCGTTCATGTGGCAGGCCGTTCGGCTGCCCGGCGCGTCACGCGTCGGAGCGGGGCGCGGCGTGGGCTGGCTAGAGCGGTGTCCTGGGTCCGTGGGCGAGGAAGTCGCGCAGTCGTCCGCGGGCGTCCTCGGTGGCGTAGGACTCGCACCACCGGCGCAGCTCCAGCTGGTTCGCCTCGGTGCCCGAGACGCTGTGGCCGGCGTCGATGAGTTCTTTGAACCATGCCTGTGACGGGCCCGCGTAGGGGACGAAGGTCTGGGCGAACGCCAGCGCCCGCGGCACGGTCTCCTGCGCCGGCATCACCTCGTTGACGAGGCCGATGCGCAGCGCCTCGGCAGCGGTGATCGCCTCGCCGCCGAGGTACATCCTCTTCGCCATCGCGGGCCCGACCAGGCGTGGCAGCCGGTACACGCCGCCGCCGATGCTCGTGCCGCCCAGGATGATCTCGGGCGTCGCGAGCTTCGCGCGCTGCGACGCGATCCGGTAGTCACAGGCCAGGGCGAGCTCCAGCCCGCCACCGAAGGCGATGCCGCTGATCGCGGCGATCACCATGCACGGTAGTGCGGCGATGGCGTCGAAGGTGACGAGATACTTCTCGCCGAGTTCGCGGACGTAGTCCGGATCGGTGATCTCCCGGACCGCCGCGTCCAGCTCGGCGTCGCTGACATCGGTCCTGTTCTGAAAGCGGGTCCGATACGTCTCGGATATCTCACCGCCGAGTGCGAAGACCTTCGGCCGGCCGGTGATCACCACGGCCCCCGGCGGCGCGGTCCGCAGTTCGTCGGTGACCGCGTTCAGCTCGGCGAACACGGGGCGGGTCAGCGCGTTGACCGGCGGATGGTCGATCGTGATCAACGCGACGCCGTCCGTCCGACGTTCCAGCCGCACCAACGTACCGTGCCCCGCCATACCGCCCCTTCACCCTCGACCCGTAAGCCGCTCATCAACTAAATGATTGCGCTAATCGTCTAACGCGAGTGTTACCTGGGTCAAGACTGCACTGCCGATGCGCGAGCCGATCCACCGTCCGGGTCGCTGCCGCCGGCAGCGCCTTCGACGTGCCGGCGCCGCCGACGCTGTCACTACCAGCGCCCCCTGCGCCAGGGCCAGCGCGATGCCGCGCCCTATGTCCTGACCGGCTCCGGTGACCAGCACGACCTTGCCCGCGAGCCGATCCGTCATCGGGTGTCTCTCGTCAGCTGGGCGGCGGAGGTGGTGGGGGTGGCGGCGGTCGGGTCGATCTGACGCAGCAGTGGCGCGAGGTCCTCGGCGATGGTGCGCACGTTGGCCGCCACCCGTT
>NZ_FZMO01000371.1 GCF_900197875.1 Frankia canadensis
CGTCACCCGCCAAGGCGCCGTCACCCGCCAAGGCGCCGTCACCCGCCAAGGCGCCGTCACCCGCCAAGGCGCCATCACCCGCCAAGGCGTCGCCGCCTGCCCAGGCGTCGTCACCTGCCGAGGGGGCCGCGCCGGTCCGGAAGCCGGCTGGCGGCGCGGCGTCTGGTGGTGCCGTGGCGCCAGGCGGCGAGCGCGCCCAGGCGCGGACCGAGACGTCGCCGATCCGATCCCAGCCGGCGGGCTCACCGCCTCGGGCCGGGGGCGGGACACCGTCGTTGCGCACCCGTCCGGGAACAGACGGCACGTCCGCGCCCGGCCGGGCGCCGCAGCGTGCGGCCGTCACGCGTCAGCCCGACGCCGCCGCCCGGGCCGGGAACGCGGGATCCGCCGCCGCGCCGCGGGAAGCGGCGAAACCAGCGGCGCCGACACCGGATCCGGCAGCGCGGGCTCGGCCGGCCTGGTTCGACTGGGATCTGCCCGACCCGTCGGGCCACGCCCCCGTTCGTCCGGCCGCCAGCCAGGGCGCTTCCGCGTCGTCCGGCACCCTTCACCCGAGCCCCGGCCCAGGAGCACCCGCCTCCCCAGGAGCACCCGCGTCCGCCTCTCCTGGCGGCGACGCGGCGCTGTGGTGGGACAGCGCTCGCTCTGCCCCCGCAGCCCCCGCCGCGCGCCCCTCGCGCCAGAGCGGGAGCGGCGACGACGGCGCGGTCGTCTCCTGGTTCGGCGCGCCGGCCGCGTCGCCGGTTCCTGACGACGGCGGGCCGGGCGGGACGTCAAGGGAACCGGCCGGACGTCCCTCGGACGCAGGCGGCAGCCGCAGCGGCACGAGTGCCAAGCCAGCCGCGTCCGCCGCGATCGACCCGCCGACCATGCGGGTCGGGCTGCGGCGGGAATCCGGTCCGGCCGACCGTGGCGCCTCCGCCCGTCCGTCCCGTACTGACATCGATCGGATCAGCCAGTCCGACCGGTACGACGACACCGAGCGACGCCCGGATGCCGACCGGAATCACATCGCTGCCCGGGACCGGGAGGACGCCTGGGCGGCTCGGGACGGCGAGGGGCACCGCGTCGGCGAGGACGGCTGGATTCCCCCGGACGGCCGCGGCGGAGACGGCAACCGCGATCGGGGTGACGGCCGGGGTCATGGGGACGGCCGGGTCCGGACGGCGCCGCAGCGTCGCGAACATACGGGAGGATGGCCGGAGCGGAAGGAGGCGCCGTCCTGGGCCGGCGGCGCGGCACCCGACCGGTCCGGCCCGCTCGACGCGACGGAATCCTCTGGGGCGACGGAATCCCTCGACGCGACGAGCGCGCTTCACGTCACCGGTTCGCCTGCCGGGGTGGGACAGTCCGACGGTCTGCTCCCCGCGGACGAGGCGGCCGCTGACGACGCCGCGCGCCCGTATGCGGAGCCGCCGCCGCGCGCCGATGCCCGCCATCGTGGTCCGGTCACGGACCGTCCGTCGCCGTCCGCGCGGCCGGGTGAACCGGCGCCTTCCGCCGCGGCGGAACCGGTCGGTGCGGCGGGACGGGGCGCGGCGCTGGCGGTCGTCGTGGGGGCGGTCGGCGCGGTGATCGGCAGCACCCTGCCGTGGTGCACCATGTCCAGCGGCGACGAGACGCGCACGTTCACCGGGATCGTCGTCGGGGACGGCCGGTTGGTGCTGGTGCTGGCCGTCGCGCTGGCGGTGGTGGCCCTCGCCCGGCTCGCCCGCCGGCCGCTCACGGCTGGTGCGGCGGACGTGCTGGTCGCCCGTCTGGTAGCGGCCGGCATCATCATTCTCGCCGCCCTTGACCGGATGTACGGGCCGCCGACCCTCGCGTCGTTCAGGGCGGTGTCCGGTGATCGGATCGCGATCCATCCCGGCAGCGGCATCCTGCTCACTCTCGGCTCCGGTGTGCTGGCGCTGGTGGGGGCGATCCTGCTGCGGCCACCGCGGGGCGGGCGCGGACGGTAATCGGCTGATTCGCCAGGTGTGTCGGGTGACCGTGCGGGCGGCCGGCGCCCGTGGTACGACCGTCCGGGACGGCCGCCAGGCGGCCACGGCCTCGGACGGGGTGGTGTCGCGTTGACCGGTGAGCATGGCAGCCCGTGGGCCCGGCCGCCGGATGTCGGGCCGTCCGCGGGCCCGGCGGCGGGTGGGTCGGACGAGTGGGTCGCGGGGGTCGCCGCGGAGCTGCGGGTCTGGCGGGCGCGGGCCGCGGCGACCGCCGATCCGGCGTGGTCCCGACCTGGTGCGGCGAGGTCGGCCACGAGGGCGGGGGACCTGGGCGTGGCCGGGGA
>NZ_FZMO01000369.1 GCF_900197875.1 Frankia canadensis
GGGGTGCCGGGGTCAGGGGCGGTGTGCTCCGGAGCCACGCCCTGGGCGGCCTCCGGGGATCTGGGCGGCGTCGTGGCTCCGGGGCGTGCCAGGGACGCGGGCAACGTCGAGGGACCGCCGGCGGAGGCCGACCTGGCGGATGAGGCCGGGGAGTCCGCCGCCGGGGTGGTCGGCGCAAGATCCACCACCGGCACCGACGCGCCCAGCCCGGGGACGGTGACCCGCGGGCTGGCCTCGGCGGCGACCGCGGTGGCCTGGCCGGGGGCCGCGGCGACGGTGGGCGTCGCGGCCCGCACGGTCACGCCCGGGTCCGCCGCCCTGGACAGATCCGGGAGCACCGCCGACGCGCTGACGGCGGCGGGCGAGGCGGGACTCGCGGCCAGGGCGGGCACCGCCGCCATCACCGGCGCGACGCCGGCGGCGAGGGTGACGCCGAGGCCGAGTTCGACCAGCCGGCGCATGGCGCGGGGCAGGACGAGCCGGGCCAGCACGGCGCTGATCCGGCCGACGCCGCCGGGGATGGCGGCGGCGACGCCGAGCAGGACGCCGAGGCACAGCCAGAGCAGGCACAGCCACGCGATCGCTGCGACGATCGTCACCAGGCCGCGCTCGGGTGCCTCGGCGAACCAGTGCGGTACGTCGCCGGCGCCGGCGGGAAGGTCCGCAAGAGGCGGGCCGAAGACGATCAATATGATCGCCATGCCCACCGCGCCGGCCGCGCCGGCGAGCCGCGCCAGCGTCCGCCGGACCGGTCCCGCGCTCATCGCCACATCCCCTGTCTGCCGGATGGCATCGAACGGCTTCGTTTGCCTATGTTTGGTTGTGTAAACCTCTTGAGCCCCACTGTCAATCCCGCTTGCGTCGTCCGTGAGTGAACGGGTCGATCGGCGCGCCGCGGAACGTACCCAGCCGGGAGGAGACCTGATGCGGTGGGAGGACCTGTTCGCCGACCTGGAGCTGCAGTGGGAGGCGGAGGAGGCGGCCGAGCTCGCGGCCGAACTCGCCGACCGCAGCCGCAGGGAGGCCTCCTACCTGCGGATGATTGATCGGATGCGCCCGGTCGTCGGGCACCGGACCCGCTGCCGGGTCCTCGGCGGCCATCGGGCACCGGAGACGCTGCACGGCACCCTCGCCGCACTCGGTGTGGACTGGTTCCTGCTGGCCGAGGCCGGTGCGACGGAGGCGCTGGTGCCGATGCGCTCGCTGCTCGCGGTCGAGAACCTGCCGGTGGTGTCCGCCCAGCCTGGGCACGAGGGGCCGCTGGCCGCCAAGCTCGACCTGCGCTACGTGCTGCGGGGCCTGGTGCGGGACCGATCGGCCTGCACGCTGCGGCTGGTGGACGGCGACGGCCTGCATGGAACCCCGGTGCGGGTGGGCGCGGACTTCCTGGAGGTGGCCGAGCACGCCGTCGGCGAGTTCGCCCGGCGCGGGCGGATCCGCTCCGGATGGACGCTCCCGCTCGACGCGATCGCGTACGTCCGCCGGATCCCCTGAGCGGCCGGCTCCGCTCCGGACGGGATGGCTCGGCACGGTCTGGCGCGGGATGGCGGTGGGCTCAGTCCTCCGGGACGGCCTCGCCCCGGCTCATCGGATTGGCGGCGACGAACGCCCTGGTCTGCTCGTAGGCACGCTGGATGTACGCCTCCAGCTCGGTGCGCTCGACGCGCCACTGCCCTCGGCCACCGATCTTGATGGCGGGCAGCTCGCCGGAGCGCACCAGCGCGTAGGTCTGGCTGGAGGAGATGTTCAGGATGTCCGCCACGTCGCTCAGCTGAAGGAAGCGGTCGTTCATCGGGTCCTCCTACTGAGGGCGGGTGTCTCTCCTCTCGTGTGTATCAGAGATTCCACGGTTCATCGCCTCCAGATGCCTCAGGTTGTGGATAACTGCGCGCGGACGCGATCGAAAGCCCTTGCTCGCCCCTGACCGGTTCGGTTCTTTCCCGGATCCATCGCCGACCGGGCCTGCTCGCGTCGGCCGGTTCGGCGGCGTGGTCCCGGTAGCAGGACAGACGGGTCGAGGTTGCCGCGGGCGCACATCGCCGGGGGCGAGGTAAGCGTCCAACTGGTGTGCTCAGATGACCCGGATTGTTGCGGTGTGCGATGGTCGGTCGCGGCCGGCCGTCGATTGTGCCGTTTTCGCGGCGATGCGCTTGCCGGTATGACTGGGTTCGGAGCCTTCGACCACGTACGCTCTGCGACCGGAAGGTGTGTACCCGCACCCGACGGCCCGCCAGGAAGATCAAGGGAGGTCACCCGGTGACCGAGCTCGCCGCGGCGCCGGTCCGTCCCGAGGCGTCCCCGCCCCCGGGGTCCCCG
>NZ_FZMO01000393.1 GCF_900197875.1 Frankia canadensis
GGCTGATGCCGGCTCATCTCGGTGCCCAGCAGCCCGCGCAGCTCGTCGGGAAACGCGCCGCTCGCCCACTGCGGGCCGCCCCGCCCGGTTCCCAGCAACGTGCGGCCCCGACGACCACCCCGCACTCCCCGGCTACCCCGGCCACCCCGGGTACCCCCGCCTGCCCGGGTCGCTGCAGGGCCGCGGGTGCCCTCGTGCGGGCGAGCACCCGTCAGACCGGCCCGGTCCGGGTCCTCGCCGCCGGCGGTGCCGCCTGCGGGCAGCGCCTGTCCGCCCTCGGGCCACGACCCGGGGAGGGGACCGGTGCCGGCCGGGCGAGGGCTGGCGTCCGCGGGGAGGTTGCCGGACCCCTCGTGCTCCGACGTACCCGATGCCATCTATGCCTCGCCGACCCGCCACCATGCCCATGGCCGCGGATCGGACCACGCGAAGCGGTCCGGGCCGGGGTCCACCGCGGTCTCGAGGCCGGTTCCGAATCCGGTCTCGGCGTCGGCGGACGGCGCCTGCCCCACGGCTGTCTCCTGGCCGGGGATCGGATCAGCCGCCCGCACCTGCGCGCAGGTGGACAGGCCGGGGCCAGCCGGTTCTCCGGACCCGCCGCCGCGCTGGCGACCGGACCGGCGCGCGCCGGAGCGCGGCCCGGCGGCCCGCGACGCCCCGGATCGGCCGGCGCCGCCGCGCGCGGCACCGCTGTGGCCGGCTGCTATGCGGGGCGTCACCTCCGGTGCTCTCGTGTCGGCTGGCGGCCGCTCGCCGCCCTGCAGGATGCGCTCGAGGTCGGCGACCCCCCGGGCGGTCTGGCTCTTCACGGTCCCCACCGAGATGCCCAGCGTGCGAGCCGTCTCCCCCTCCGACAGGTCAAAGGCGTACCGAAGCACCACGCAGGCCCGCTTGCCGGGCGGCAGCATCATGAGCGCCGTGCGCAGGTCCACGACGGCGGGGACATCCGGTGCCGGCGCCGAGCGCTCCGCCCGCTGACCGAGGGCGGCAAGGCCCCGGCGCTCCCGCACGGCCCTGCGCACCCGGTCCGCGGCGAGGTTCGCCACGATCCGGCGCACGTAGGCCAGCGGCAGGTCCGCCGAGCGCACCCGGTCCCAGTGGGACCAGGCGGCGGTCAGGGCGTCCGCCGTGATGTCGTCCGCGGCGTCACGGTCGCCCGTGAGCAGGTAGGCGAAGCGACTCAGCTCGCGATGGTGGGACTCGAAGAAGGCACGGAACTCCGCCTGGTTGGGGGGATGTTCGTGCTCGTCGTCGGTCGCGACCGCTTCCACTGGCACGCTCCCCGGGCCCGTCCTGGCCGGCGCATCCCCGGGGCCGGCCAGACAGCCGATGCTGTGGTCGTCTGCTGCTGCTTGCTGAGAGGCATGTGTGCAGGGTGATGTACATCTGACGCTAGCGGTTCGGGCCCGTCTCGGGAGTGGCTCTTCGGTGGTGATCGATGGCTTTCTCGTTAATACGGCGATACGCCCCGGAGGCCTCGAATCCCGTGACACGGTTCCCGGGTGGGCGTCCGTCGGCCCCGCCGACGATGAACCGCCAGGTCAGGCGCCTGGGACACTGGTCGACCCGGGTCGCGGCACGATGGGGCCGTCATCCCGTCGACTTCCGTAGGAAATCAGCAGGCATTGTTGTCCATGCATGGATGTCATTGTGTGTATGTCGCCACAGTGGTGGCCATGGGCTGGTGTGGCGTGGGCCGGTGGTTGCCGCCAGTGGTCGGCCTGGTCCCTGCGTGCTCCGGCGCCGGGCGTGCGATGCTGGGACGATGTTTCCGCGGCTCCGTCCGCCGGGTACGGCGGGTCCTATGTCCAGCCCGTTCACGACAACCAGCTGGCCGGGGCGCTCGGCGGCGTCCCGCGGTGGGGTGCGCCCGCATCGCCCGGGCTATCCGCCGCCACCTCTCGACCCGGACGCCCCCATTCCCGACGACCCCGGCCCGCTGCTGCCCGACACCCC
>NZ_FZMO01000404.1 GCF_900197875.1 Frankia canadensis
CCATCAAATACCTCCGGAGGGGACTGCTGCCTTTGGGCGGCAGGGGAATCCGGTATGGACCGCGATGGTTAGATGGACCGCGCTGGTATAGTCGCCGGTGTGGTGCGGCAGGTGACCGGAGGGGCGGGTGGGGTCTATGATCTCGGCTTCCATGTCGTCTGGTGCCCGAAGTACCGTCGGGCTGTCCTCGTGGGTCAGGTTCGTGACCGGCTGGACACGCTGATCCGGCAGAAGTGCGCCGAGCATGACTGGCCGGTCGTCGCGCTGGACATCGAGCCCGACCATGTGCACCTGTTCGTGAAGGCTCACCCGAAGCACTCCCCGTCGTACATCGCCAACCAGGTCAAGGGCTTCACATCCCATGAACTGCGGGGCGAGTTCGCGCACCTGCGTTCCCGGCTGCCTACGCTGTGGTCCCGGTCGTATTTCGTCGCGACCGTCGGCGCGGTCTCCGCGCAGACGGTGCGGCGGTACGTCGACACGCAGGACGAACGGCCGTGGCGAAGGGGAATGCCACGGTGAGGCGGACGTACAGGTTCCTGCTCCGCCCGACCGCGCGTCAGGTCGTCGCGCTGACGGCAATGCTCGACGATCATCGGACGCTGTACAACGCGGCGTTGCAGGAACGTCGGGATGCCTACGCGCACCCGTCGAAGACGAGGATCCGGTACGGGGATCAGTCCGCCCAGTTGAAGGAGATCCGGGCCTGTGACCCGGACCAGGCCCGCTGGTCGTTCTCCTCCCAGCAGGCCACCCTGCGCCGGCTCACCCTCGCGTTCGAGGCGTTCTTCCGCCGGGTGAAGGGCGGGGAGACGCCCGGCTATCCGCGGTTCAAGGGTGCCGGCTGGTTCGACACGGTGACGTGGCCCGTCGACAACGACGGCTGCCGGTGGGACTCGCAGCCCGAGCACCCGACGCGGACGTTCGTCCGCCTTCAGGGCGCCGGGCATGTCAAGGTCCACCAGCACCGGCCCGTGCGGGGCAGGGTGAAGACCCTGTCCGTCAAGCGCGAAGGCGCCCGCTGGCACCTGATCCTGTCCTGCGACGACGTCCCCGCGAAGCCGCTGCCGCTGACCGGCGCCGTGGTCGGCATTGACCTTGGCGTGGCGTCGCTGGTCACCGACTCCAACGGCGAACACTACGGCAACCCGCGTTTTTTGAGGCGGTCCGCCGACAGGCTG
Source organism: Frankia canadensis (assembly GCF_900197875.1). Classification (GTDB taxonomy): domain Bacteria; phylum Actinomycetota; class Actinomycetes; order Frankiales; family Frankiaceae; genus Frankia; species Frankia canadensis. The sequence goes on from NZ_FZMO01000404.1 coordinate 1,182, forward strand.
GCCGACGCGCAACGGGACCTCTCGCGCAGGCGGCGTGGTTCGCAGCGGCGCCGCGGGGCCGTGCAGAGGGTCGCCGCCGTGTCCCGGCATGTCGCCCGGCAGCGGGTCGACCTCGCGAACAAGACCGCGAACGCGATCGTCGCCGGTCATGACCTGATCGTTGTCGAGAAGCTGAACATCAAGGGCATGGTCAAGCGGGCCAGGCCCAAGCCCGACCCCGACAGCGCCGGCCGGTTCCTTCCCAACGGCCAGGCCGCCAAGTCCGGACTCAACACGAGCATGCACGACGCCGGGTGGGGGGTGTTCCTCCACGCGCTGCGCGCCAAGGCTGAAAGCGCCGGACGGCTCGTCGTCGAGGTGAACCCCCGTCACACCTCCCAGCGGTGCCCGGGGTGCGGGCACGTCGCGGCGGAGAACCGGCCCACGCAGGCCAGGTTTCTGTGCGTGCGGTGCGGGCACGCCGCGCACGCCGACGTGAACGCGGCCGTCAACATCCTCAGGGCCGGGCTGGCCCTTCAGACCGCGGCAACGTCGTCCTGAGAAGCCGCCGGCCTCAGCCGGTGGAGGAGTCACG
>NZ_FZMO01000370.1 GCF_900197875.1 Frankia canadensis
CGTCGACGGAGAAGCGGGCAAGGGGGCGGGGCGTCGGCACGCCGCCGTGGTCGGTGAACAGGTCCACGGCTCGATTGTGCTCGTCGGCGACGGCCTCGCCGGGGGAGAGCACCGGGGACACACAGGCGTCGACCCGCGCGCCGGCCGCCGTCCACGCGTCGCGGGGGGCGGTGCGGAACCGCTCGGCGAACACCGCGCGCAGCCGCGGCCACGAGGCCCGGTCCCACTGGGTGTCGGCGAGCGCCGGGTCGAGCCCGAGGATGCCCAGCAGGGCGGCGTAGAACTTGCGCTCCACCGCGCCGACGGCGACGTGGCGGCCGTCGGCGGTCTCGTAGGTGTTGTAGAACGGCGCCCCGCCGTCGACGAGGTTCGCGCCCCGCTCGTCGACGACGTTGCCCTGCGCCCGCTCGTGGTACAGGCGGGTCAAGGTCAGGCTCACCGCCTCCAGCATGCTGACGTCGACGACCTGCCCGGTGCCGGTGTGCTCGGCGCGCCGGGCGGCGGCGAGCACCGCCAGGGCGAGCCCGTAGCCGCCGGCCGCGTAGTCGCCGACGACGTTGAGCGGCGGCGGGGGCGGAGCGTCCGGCGGGCCGAGCGTCCCCAGCAGGCCGGACACGGCCAGGTAGTTGATGTCGTGCCCGGCGAGGCCCGCGTAGGGGCCGCTGCGGCCCCAGCCGGTCGCCCGGCCGTAGACCAGCCGCGGGTTGCGGGCCAGGCACTGCGACGGGCCGAGCCCCATCGCCTCGGCGATGCCTGGACGGTAGCCCTCCAGGAACACATCCGCCGCCGCCACCAGGTCGAGCACCGCCCCGGGGCCGTCGGGGTGGCGCAGGTCGACGGCGACCGAGCGCTTGCCACGCTGCTCCTGGAACGGCCGGACCTGGCCCGGGCGGTCGTCGCCCGCGCCGGTGACGTCGCCGGATCGGTCGACCCGCACGACGTCGGCGCCGAGCCCGGCGAGGACCATCGAGGCGAAGGGCACCGGCCCGAGTGAGGCGAGCTCGACGACCCGCAGGTCGCCCAGCGGCCCGCCGCGGTCCGGCCTGTCGCGGTCGGCCGCGCCGCGCCGCGCCGCGCTACTCATCGGCGCCCAGCCAGTCGGCGCGCACGCCGTCGCGGTCCGCGCCGTAGACGGGCGCCGGCCCGCGGGCGTGGACCGACCCGTCGGCGAACGTGTACGGCGGGTTGAAGATGTAGTAGTCGCCACCGGCGTCGGTCTGCGGGCTGAGCACCCCGCGCTCGGCCAGGTACGGGTCGGCCATGACCTCCTTCGGCGTCCGGAACGGCGCAGCCGCGACCCCGTGGGCCAGCAGCGTCTGGAGGCACTCGGCGGACGTCCGCGTCGCCGCCCAGGCCCGCAGGATGTCCATCAGCTCGTTCCAGTGCCTCTCGCGCAGCGGCGCGGTGCGGAAGCGCTCGTCGTCGCCGAGTTCGGGGCGGCCCAGCGCCCGGGTCAGGCCCAGGAACATGTCCTGGCTGACCGGCGCCACCGAGACGAACCCGTCGGTGGCCGTCAGCGGGACGTAGACGGAACGCGGCGGCGCCTCGGGGATCTGCGCGGCCTGCATCTCGAAGGTCATCATGCCGAGCATCACGTCGAACAGCGCCAGGTCGATGAACTGGCCCTCGCCGGTGCGGTGGCGGGCCAGCAGCGCGGCCTGGATCGCCGTGCAAGCATAGATCGCGGCGAGCGCGTCCGCCAGGAAGATCGCCGTGTTCGCCGGCCTGGTCTGGTCGTCCTGGTAGCCGAGGTTCGCCAGGTCGTAGCCGCAGGAGGCGTGGATGTTCGGGGCGTAGGCGGCCCGGCCCGCGGCGGAGGTGTCCTGGCCGTAGCCGGAGATCGAGCAGTACACCACACCGGGGTTGGCCTGGCGGATCGTCTCGTAGCCGAAGCCGAGCCTGGCCATGACGCCCGGCCGGTTGTTCTCGATGACGACGTCGGCGCGCCGGGCCAGCGCGTGCCCGAGCTCGGCGTCGGCCGGGTCGGACAGGTTCAGCGCGACCGAGCGCTTGCCGGCGTTGAGCTGGGTGAAGAAGCGGCTCGAGTCGCCGTACACCGGCGTGCGACCGCGGTTGTGGTCGCCGCGCGGCGGTCGTTCGATCTTCACCACGTCGGCGCCGAGGTCGGCGAACAGCCGGGTGGCCATCGGCCCGGACATCATGGTCGTGAAGTCCAGGATCCGTAACGTGCCCAGCGGCCCGGGTGTCGTCGCCGGGTCGGGTGTCGCCGTCATGTCGGGACTCCGCTCCATCAAATACCTCCGGAGGGGACTGTCGCCTTTAGGCGACAGGGGAATCCGGTA
>NZ_FZMO01000409.1 GCF_900197875.1 Frankia canadensis
CTTCCGCACGTTCGTGTGGTGAGACAGCTACGTGGTTGATTGTTCGGATCGGGTCGGGTTGATCGGGATCCGTGGTGGCGGGTCTGGGACTGTTCGTGGCTGTGTCGGTTGTGGCGGGTTACGGGCCGCCGAGCGTGGAGAAGCCGCTCGGTGTGCTGCCCGTGGTGCGTGACTACCTGGCCCGTCTCGATCTGGCGGGCACGATCGATCGGCTCGCCCCGATGCGCGACAAGGTCAATCGGGTCACCCATGGCCAGGTGATCGCCGCGCTGGTCGCGAACCGGTTGACCTCGCCGACCCCGCTGCTGCACGTCGAGACGTGGGCCCGTCGGTGGGCGGTCGAGGAGATGTTCGGCATGTCCCCGGACGCGCTCAACGACGACCGGGTCGGCCGGGCGCTTGACGCGCTCGCCCCGGTGAGCGAGCAGGTCGCCGGTTCGGTCGGGGCGGCGGCGATCGCCGCGTTCGGCCTCGACGTGTCCCGTTTCCACTGGGACATGACCTCGATCTCGTTGTACGGCGCCTACCCTGAGGTCGACGGCGACTACGCGACGCCGCGCTACGGCCACCCGAAGGACCGCCGTCCCGACCTCAAGCAGGTTCAGACGGGCCTGGCCAGCACCGGCGACGGTGGGATCCCGCTGCTCCCGCGTGCCTACGACGGCGGCGCTGGGGAGGTCTCCCAGGTCCAGGGCGCGCTGCGCGCTCTCGTCGAGCTCGCCGGCCCGCGCAGGTTCCTGCTGGTCGGGGACACCAAGCTCGTCTCCTACGGGAACCTGACCGCGCTGACCTCGACTCCCGGGGTCACGTTCCTCGCGCCGGCGCCGAAGACAGCCGTGCCCGCGCGGGTCCTCGCCGCCCAGGACTGGGCCACCGCCACGATCATCGAGCATGTCGCGGCCCGCGACCAGGACAAGCCGGTCCACCAGCGGGCCCGCTACCGCGCCCGCGAGGGGACGACCGTGCTGCGCGGGCCGCGGAAGAAAGACCCGCCGGTCACGGTGCGCACGGTGTTCGTCTGGTCATCGGCGAACGACCAGGCCGCGAAGGCGGCCCGCGCTCTGAAGCTGGACCGCGCCCGCGAGGCCCTGGACACCCTCGCCCGCGCCGCGGGCAGCCACCACCTCTACCGCACCGAGACCGCGGTGAAGACCCGTCTGGCGTTCCTCACGACCAAACACCGGGTCTCCCGCTACCTGATCGCGCAGACCAGCGTCGACCCGGACACCGGGAAACCCTCCCTGACCTGGCAGTTCGACCAGACCGTCCTCGACGCCGAGGCCGCCACCGACGGCTGGTACGCCCTGCTGACCAACCTGCCCGACAGCATCAGCCCCACCGAGGTCCTCGCCCGCTACAAGGGCCAGGAAGTCTCCGAACGCCGCTACGGCACGTTCAAAGGCCCGCTCGCGGTCACGCCGATGTTCCTGCGTTCCAACCAGCGCATCCACGCCCTCATCCACGTGATCTGCCTGGCCCTGCTCGTCTTCTCACTCATCGAGCGCCAAGCCCGCCTCGGCGCGGGCCCCGACGGGAAGATCCCCGGCCTCTACGCCGGTCGTCCCGCCCGCCCCACCGGCGCACTCGTCCTTGGCACGCTCAGCACGCTGCGCCTCGTGCCCGCCCAGGACCACCGACCCGCCTACATCCCGCGCCCACCACACCTGCACCAGCACCTCCTCGACATCCTCGGCGTCGACCCAACCCGCCCACCATGATCGACATACGGGCC
>NZ_FZMO01000372.1 GCF_900197875.1 Frankia canadensis
GCCAGGCCGCAGCCCTACAACTCAATTGATCACAAAAGTCGGGCTGGAGTACTAGAGGTCAGTGAACGCAAGTACCTCTTCAGCCCGGGTCAATCATGGGTGCGCTCCGACGGATATAATCTCGCCGCGAAGGCTTGGGACTACATGGGATTTGAATAGGCCATGATTAGCCGCTCGCAGATTCAGATCGCTATTACGCTCGCCGTTGTCACTTGGGCTTTACTTCTCCTAGTCAATGGCGTCTCGCTAAATTCGGCGTATCTCAAGCCCTATTCAATAGCGATCGGCGTCGTTACCTTGAGCTTCCTCGCATATGATCGCTGGCTATGGAAACTTCCACCCCTAGCCCGCGTGCTTGGCAAGCCTGTGCTAGGGGGGACCTGGAAAGGCAAGATAAGGTCCGAGTGGATCGACCCCGATACGGGGTCGAGAGCGGCTCCCATCGAGATCTACGTGGCTATTATCCAGACCTCCTCGACGATCTCTCTCCGTTTAATGAGCAAGGAATCATCATCCAACACACTCACGTCAGTTCTAGAGAAAAAGGGGGTGCTGCTTCCGAGGCTCGCATACATGTATCAGAACATTCCGACACTTTCACTTCGGGAGCGCAGCAGCATTCACCACGGAGCGATCATTCTAGACGTACATGGCCGTCCAGCTCAAAAGCTTGTTGGTTGGTATTGGACCGACCGAAGCACCAGGGGTGAGATATCTCTGGACGTCCGCTCGAAAAAGGTCTATTCAAGCTTCGATGAGGCTCGGACGGCTATGCGACGCCCGATCTAAGCCGTGACGTGACGCATATTACACACCATGCGATGTCTCCTGCTTGCGCCGCCCAACCTGCTGCCATCCACCGGGGGGCCTGATCTCGGACAGTGCCGAGGGCGAGCCATGCAATGTTTGACCTTCACTGACCACGGCAGTGGGTACGGATCTTCGTTGGCAAGCCGACCCGTACCGCAGGCGCGCCAGCTCCGAGGAACGGAAGCGGCGCGGCAGCATTTTGGGCAGCCCCCTCGATCGCGAGATCGTCCTGGAGTGTCTGCTGCCGTCCACTCCGGTCGTCCGGCGTCCGCGAGCTTGGCTGTACAGATGGCTGTGCGGCACGGCATCCAGGCTACGTTTGAGAAGCGTCGCGCGGGTTTGACGTCTGCTCTAGCTGAAGCTCCTTTTTCCGCTGCTCTTCCTTCAGCTCTTCCACCTTGAGCGCAAACTGTCGGAGAGCGTCTTCTTCCTTCCCGCCATAATCACCAATTCCCAGCTCAACCGCCTTCGATTCTTTCGCAATTGCGTCCGCCGTCTGCTGCTGATTAAAGCTGCGCTCCCTGTACTTGAAATACCCGGTAAAACCAGCAGAAATGCTCACTGCGGCAGCCAATCCGGCACCCAACCAGCGAGAGCCACCGATCGCAGAACCGGCACTCGTGAGACTTGTGACGGCGATTGACCCAACGATTATTATTCCTTGGAATGTGTTGTGAACGCGTCGATTTCGTGCGGCCGCTCGACTGTAGCGACTGACATCGGCCCGGGATGCGACTCGATAGATGCGAAGCGCTGTGACTGGGTCGGCCGCGCTTTGCGCGGCTAGATTCGTTTGCTCGTTTTGCAGAACGATAAGCTCGTACTTAAGCCGAGCCAAATTTGGCCGCCTTATTATGATTTCCCTGGCGGCGAATGCCGTAGACAGAGCTCCCGCAAAGAGGCCGACGTAACTGAAGGGAACCGGGTACGACTGCCACAGGCCGGCGACGGTCGCCGCTCCGAGAAGCAGCGCAACAATGAGACTAGCCAGAATCCACAACATCCGCAGTCTCTGCGCGACTCGGAACTCGCGGATCGCCGTTTCCTTCAGGTCAATATTCTTTGAATTCTCGCGCTTGTCTTCTTCGGTGGAAGGGTCAGGCACGATCGGCCCCCGCTCGTCGTCGGCACCGGTTCGTCACGGATGATACCGGGTCAGATCATTTGATTAGGCTATTTTGGCGAGTTCTATCGAGAGTAGAAACGTGACGACCGTGCCAGCGCGTCAGCCGCGGTAGCTAAGGGAAGCGTTCAGCGGTGTGAGGCCCGGCCGACCCACGCCTCAGTGGCAAGCGACTCGTAGGAACGCTTGCCCGTGGTTGAACTGCCGCGACGGGCCGGCGAGCACGGCGCGCCAGCGCCGCGCGGAAACCCGCCATGATCCGATCCTCGCGATCAACATCAGCGGGAATGCGTACGGGACGGGTCATCGCGGCCGATCACCTTCCGGTGCGGGGTGGGCGGGG
>NZ_FZMO01000375.1 GCF_900197875.1 Frankia canadensis
TGATGAACGCGGCTCGCGGGCCGCTTCTGGATGCCCTGGCCACGGCCGCACCCGGTGGGCGAGGTAGCGCCGGGCGATCAGGTGCCGCTCCGGGTGTTCCGGCAGCCACCGGGCTCCTTCGCGGACCAGTTTGTCGACCTCGTCGCGGCCGACGAAGTAGTGCTTGCCGTCGTCGAGCACCGGAAGCAGGACGTAGACCTGCGTCAACGCGTCGGCGAGGCGGGCGGTGCCGGTGAGCGTCACGTCATGGTGCGGGGCCACGCCCCATTCGGGGAAGCGGTCGTCGAGGGGCACGGATTCCGCCCGCACCGCCCAGCCCAGCGGGGCGAACAGGCGCTCGACGAGCGCCGCGCCACCACCCCGGCACGGCAGCGCGGCGATGCGGATCTCCAGCGGGATGGGGGTGGCGGCCAGCTCCGGACGGGATTTGCAGATGCCCGCCATCGCCGTCGAGAACACCGCCGCCATCGCGACGGCAAGCAGGCTCGACGCCGCATAGGGCCGATCGTCGACGTAGTGCGCCCCCTGGCCCTGGCCGCCTTCCCCTTTCCCGCGCCCGCCGCGGACCAGGCCGATCGGGTCGATGTCGAGCAGCAGTGCCGCCGTCGCGCGCTCCTCGGTGGCCTCCGGATAGAAGACGTGCGCCACCCCGGCCGCCGTATCGAACCGCTGTGCCCGCTCGGGATGCTTGTGCAACAGATACCCAAGATCGGTCGCGGGACGCAGGGATGTTGACACGGTCAGTAGCACGCGCCCATCGTGTCAGACATACCGCAGGATGGCTTCCGATTTATCGGCGGATCTGGTTCATCGGGGGGCTCGGGCGTCGTAGTCGTGCCTGGCCCGCTCGACGCTGCCGAGGTTGGCGCTGGCCCAGGTCGCCAGGTGCGCGAAAAGGGGCGCGAGGCTGCGGCCGAGGTCGCTGATCTCGTACTCGACCCGGGGCGGCACCTCGGGATGGTAGGTGCGCGTGATCAGGCCGTCCCGCTCGAGTTGGCGCAGCCGCTGGGTCAGCACCTTCGGCGTGACCGTGGCTATCCGCCGCTCCAGCTCGACGAAACGCTGCCGACCGAACTCGTTCAGGGTCCAGAGGATCGGCGTGGTCCATCGGCTGAACACGATGTCGACGACCGGGCTGATCGGGCAGGCGACCTCGGCGGCGCCCGGCGTGCCAGTGGTCTGCATCCCTCGAGGATAGCCACTTTCTCCTAGGTACCTACTATCCCGCCGATGTTAGCGTCGCGTCGTTCCGGCCACGAGGCCGCAAAAATCGAAGACCTGATAGGAGCAATCCAGATGATCGTGGTGACAGGGGCGACCGGAAACGTGGGCCGACCGCTGGTCGAAGCACTCGCAGCAGCAGGTTCCACGGTGACGGCGGTGTCCCGCCGCAGTGCCGCGCAGGCCGCACCCGATGGAGTGCGGACGATCGCGGCGGACCTGACGTCACCGGACGCACTGCGGCCGGCTTTCGACGGCGCCGAGGCGCTGTTCCTCCACGACGGCGGCGCCAGCGCCGAGACGCTGCGGCCCGGCGAGATTCTCGACCTCGCCAAGGCCGGGGGAATCACCAGGGTCGTGGTGCTGTCGTCCCAGGGGGTCCGCACCCGCCCGGACTCCCATTCCCACGGCGTGCTGATGCGATCGCTGGAGGACGCGGTGCGGCAGTCGGGTCTGGACTGGACGATTCTGCGCCCGGGTGGATTCAACTCCAACATGTTCGCCTGGGCGGATTCCATCCGAACCCGTCGGACGGTCGTCGCTCCGTTCGGCGACGTCGCCATGCCGACAATCGATCCCGCCGACATCGCCAACGTCGCGGCCGCCGCCCTGCGCGAGGACGGCCACGCCGGGCGGATCCACGAGCTGACCGGGCCCGCCCTCACCACGCCCCGCCAGCGCGCGGCCCTCATCGCCGACGCCCTCGGCGAACCCATCTCCTTCATCGAGCAGCCCCCCGAGGAGGCCCGCGCGCAGATGCTGCACTTCATGCCCGCGTGGGCGGTCGACACGACCCTCGCCGTCCTCGGCGAGCCCACCCCGGACGAACAACAGATCAGCCCCGCCGTCGAACAGATCCTCGGCCGCCCGCCGCGCACCTTCGACGCCTGGGTGACCCGCCACGTTCCCGCCTTTCGGTAGGACCCGTTGCACCGCGGTGATCGATAGCGTTCATCACCTATGCCGCCTCGCCTCTCGGCGAGGCACCCCCGGTCTGACCGGCCGTGGCCGTGCCGGGTTCCCGCTTCCCA
>NZ_FZMO01000378.1 GCF_900197875.1 Frankia canadensis
GGAAGGCGCCGTACAGCTCGGCCGGGTCCCGGCGCCACCGGCGCGGGTTGCGCATATCGAAGTACACACCGACGTCCATCAACCATTACTCTCTGTCATAGAGCGCCGCGGACGGTGGACCGCGTTCCGTCCTGCGCGACTCTAGGACCGTCTTCCGTACGCGGTGCCGTGACCTGCGGCGACGCATCCCATGACCAGATGGTCAACGCGCGGACCTGCGACCACACACGCGTGTGCGGAAAGCGAGTCCAAGGCGACAATGCCACTTGCTGTTCTTAATTATCTGACGCTATCGCGTTCACCTTCTGGAGTCGAGTCACCTCGCGTGACGGAGGCCGCGCTTGTCGCCGCACGGTCCGCGACGGCAAGTCGGTGCGTGCGGTGGGCTGGTCCCGAGCGGGGGCATGGGTCGACCCCGCCCCGACTGTGGGGATATAACGCTTCTGTGGTGACCGAAATCATACATAGGTATGTGGTGGCGACGGATCGGCGAGCGCGGTGACCGGATGGTCGGACGCGTCCCGGCCAACCGACGCGCCGGCGGGCCCCCCACCGTCCGACGCGGAGTGCGAGGCCGGTCTCCGCCGCCCAGATGGCCGGAGTCGGCGTCTGGGATCGCGTCCCGAACAGGCCGGCGGCCGGGCCGAGCTGCATGTCTGGTCCGGTGGGTTCCATGGGTTCACCGGCCTCGTCCCCGACGCGGCCCTGTCCCGGGCGGCGGTTGCCGCCCGTCGCGGCTGGCTGCGCCGCCTGCTCGGCGGCTGACCCGCCCACGCGTCGACCGGCCAAAGCGCCATTGAGTCCGCCCCCGGCGCGCACGGCGATCCGCGAGATCTAGAGATCAGGAGAACCGCGTGTCCCACACCACCGACGTCGCCGCCGAAGGCCAGCGGGTCGGCCCACTGCCGCCGCTCGACGGGCAGGTCGCCGCCGCCTTGGCCAATCTGGCGGCCCTTGGTACGGGGTCGAACTCGCCGACGACGATGGCGCAACGGCGCGTCCGCGCCCTCAGGGTGCTCCAGCTGGAGGATCTGACCGCCGGCGGCGCCGTCGAGTCGCGGGACATCACGGTTCCAGGCCCGGCGGGGGCGCCGGACCTGACGATGCTGGTGGCCCGGCCGGCGAACGCGCAACGCGGCGCCGCGCTGCCGTTGGTGTACTTCGTGCACGGTGGTGGGATGACGGTCGGTGACCGCCGGCTGGGGTTCAGCGTCGTGGCCGAGTGGTGCGCGCGGCTTGGTCTCGTTGCCACGTCAGTGGAGTACCGCCTCGCTCCCGAGCATCCCTACCCCGAGCCGGTCGAGGACTGCTACGCAGGTCTGCGCTGGGTCTTCGAGCACGCCACCGAACTCGGCGGCGACCCGGAGCGGATCGTCATCGCCGGATCCAGCGCCGGCGGCGGCCTGACCGCGTCACTGGCCCACCTGGCACGCGACCGCGGCGGGCCCGCTCCGATCGGCCAGGTGCTGATGTGCCCGATGCTCGACGACCGCAACAATCTGCCGTCGACGCTGCAGATGTCCGGGCCCGGCATCTGGAACCGCGAAGCCAACGGACAGGGCTGGGCGGCGCTGCTGGGCGACCGGGTCGGCGGCCCGGACGTACCCGCCGCCGCCGCCGGCCGTGCCACGGACCTGACCGGGCTGCCCCCGGCCTTCCTGGACGTCGGCTCGGCGGAGACGATGCGGGACGAGGCCGTCGCCTACGCGTCCGCGATCTGGGCGGCCGGCGGCCAGGCGGAGCTGCACGTCTGGCCCGGCGGGTTCCACGGCTTCGACCTGCTCGCACCCGACACGGCGATCTCACGCAACGCGCGCGAGGCCCGCATCGACTGGCTGCGCCGCCTCCTCGGCCTCTGAACCGGCCGCCCGCCGGCATGCTCACCGGCGCTAGAACAACGCCTGCCGGTCATCCCCTTCATCCCGGATCTGTCTCCCAGCGCGTACCTCCAGCGGCTGAAGACCCAGCCCGGGCCTGCCGGCTCGACCTCCACCTCGATCCGCAAGGGGACGCCCGCAGGCACGCTGACCGGGTGGCGAAACGGGGCGACGGTCCGTCCCCAGCATGTCGAGCTGTCGGGTGCACACGACAGCTCGACGCCGTCGGTCATGGCCGCGGAGTTCTCTTACCCGGGCCCGACAGGACGTGTCCGGGGTGGAAGCCGGAGGCCATCCACCCCGGACACGCCAGGCGGTGCTACCCGATCAGGGAGTCACCATT
>NZ_FZMO01000115.1 GCF_900197875.1 Frankia canadensis
GCCCGGCGCGGGGTGGGCACCCGGCACGGGGGGGGCACCCGGCGGTGGGGCGGCCGGCGGCGGCTGTGCCCAGGGACTGAGCGGGCCGGTCGACTCCGTCGGATCGGCGCCCTCGGCGCCCCGCTCCCGCCGACCAGACGGGTACTCACTGCCCTGGCCGTTCATGTGACTCCCTCGTGACGCGGCCGGCCCACCGGCACCCGACCCGGTCGGCTACCGCCGCTCATCACATCATCCTGCCCGTGTTCGTCCGATACGGGCAGTCCAGATCGGACATCCGACTCGCAGTCGCCGGTCCGGGTCATAGTGCCGCCAGCCGGCCCCGCACCGCCCTGACCAGGCGTTACCAGGCGCCGCGGCGACCAGCGCGACCAGTTGCGTCATCCCCGCGCGGCGGTGCCGCGCAGCGGGTCCGCGGCCTGGTCCACAGCTGCCGGCAGGCCCGGTCCGCCACCATCACCGCCATCGCCGCGCTGGCGCGCGTCGCCCCGCCCGCGCAGGGCGACGCCGACCGCCGCCCACACCAGGTCGGCGACCGTGGCCAGCAGACGGGCGACCAGAGCGACGAGGGTGGCCGGTCCGCCGGCGATCGCGGGCGCGAGCGCGAGCACGAGAACCGCCTCCCGCACCCCCGCCCCCGCCGGCACGACCAGCACGAGGAAACCCGCCGTCCAGGCCAGCGCGTACGCGCCGGCGGACAGCAGCAACAGCCGCGCGCCGCCGACGTGCGGATCGAGATCGCGCACGAGCAGCCAGGTCGCGAGGCCATACCAGCAGAAGCTGACGAGCAGCCAGCCCGCCCCGGCCGCGATCGGGCGCAGCGTGAGCGGCTCGTCGAGCGGCGCGCGGCGCAGCAGCCGGAACGCCAGCGCCAGCAGGCGCGACAGTACCGGCGGGGCGAGGACGACGGCGAACACCGGCACCGCGGCCAGCGCCCACCAGTAGCTCGCGAGCGCCTCCGCCGAGACGAACGGCAGGGTCACCGCGGCGGCCAGCCCGCCGCTGGGCACCGCGAGGGCGAGGACGACGAGGCTCGCCGACGCCGCCTTCGGCCGGGAGACGCCGTAGTCGCGCGACAGCTCCATCTGGGCGAGGACCGGCCACACGCTGCCGGGGATGTACTTGCCGATCTGCCCCACGAAGAAGATCCGCACCGCCGCGCGCAGCGGCAGTCGGGCGCCGAGCCCGGCGAGCAGCGCCCGCCAGGACAGCACGGTCGTGCCGACGGCGAGCACCGTCGCGACCCCGGAGGCGATCACTCCACCGACGGTGAGCAGGTGGAAGGACTCGCGCACGTCCCGCCACTGGCTGACCAGGGCGAGCGCCAGCAGGCCGAGCGCCAGCAGCAACGCGCCGCGCACGAGCCACCAGCGCGCGCCGCGCCGGCCGCCGCGCGCCCCCGGCGAGGACGGCGGCTGCGACGGAGCGGGCGCGTCCGGCGCGGACGCGTCCGGCGCGGACGGGTGCCCCGGCGCGTTCAGCGCGGATCGGTGCCCCCGCGCGTTCAGCGCGGACTGCTGCTCTGCCACCGGGCCAGCCTAGGCCGCGCTGGCCGCCGTCGGCCCGGCGACCCCGGGCCGGCCGCGCGGGCCCAGGGTTGCGCGGGCCCGCTCCAGGCGGGACGACCGTGACCCCGCCGCGCCCGCAGGGGCGGCGGGGCCACGGCTTCGTCAGTGCGCGTCAGCGCTTGTCGGCGACCTGCTCCCCGGTGCGCCGGGCACCGGGCACCGGGCTCGCGGCGGCGTCCGCCGGGGCGTCCTCGAGGGCGGGCTGGCGCTTCGCGATCGCCTCGACGACCTTGCGGGCGAGGTCCTGCGGGGCAAGCCCGACCTCGGCGAGGATCTCGTCCCGCTTGGCGTGGTCGAGGAACTTCTGCGCGATGCCGAAGTCCCGCAGCGGGACGTCGACGTCGGCGTCGCGCAGCAGCTGCGCGAGCGACGAGCCGACCCCGCCGACCCGGCCGTTGTCCTCGACGGTGACGACGAGGTCGTGGTCGCGGGCGAGGTCGACCAGGGCCGGCGGCAGCGGCTTGACCCACCGCGGGTCGACGACCGTGATGCCGATGCCCTGGCTGGCGACGAGGCGCGCGACCTCCAGGCAGGGGGTGGCCATCACGCCGACCGCGACCAGCAGCACCTCCCGGTGCTGGGCGACCGCGGGCGAGCGGAACAGCACATCGACCCCGCCGACCGTGTCGATCGCCGGGACGTCCTCGGCGACCTTGCCCTTGGCGAAACGCACCACCGTGGGGTGGTCGGTGGCAGCGACGGCCTCGCGCAGCTCGGCGCGCAGGGTCGGCGCGTCGCGCGGCGCGGCGATCGCCAGGCCGGGCACGACCTGCAGGAACGACATGTCCCACATGCCGTTGTGCGACGCGCCGTCCTCACCGGTGACCCCGGCCCGGTCGAGCACGAACGTCACCGGCTGGCGGTGCAGCGCGACGTCCATGAGGACCTGGTCGAAGGCGCGGTTGAGGAACGTCGCGTACAGGCACACGACGGGCTTGAGGCCACCCATCGCGAGGCCGGCGGCGGAGGTCACCGCGTGCTGCTCGGCGATGCCGACGTCGAAGACCCGGTCCGGGTAGGCCTTGGCGAACGAGCCGAGGCCGACCGGCTGGAGCATCGCGGCGGTCAGGGTGACCACGTCGGGCCGCTCGGCGCCGATCTGGACGATCTCGTCGGAGAAGATGCTCGTCCAGCTGGTCGTCTTGGACGTGGACTTCGCCTTGCCGGTGGCCGGGTCGATGACGCCGATGCCGTGGAAGTTGTCGGCGTCGTCCTGCTCGGCCGGCGGGTAGCCGAAGCCCTTGCGGGTGACGCAGTGGACGATGACGGGGCCACCGAAGCTGCGGGCGCGGCGCAGGGCCGACTCGACCGCGACGACATCGTGCCCGTCGACCGGGCCGACGTACTTGAGGCCCAGGTCCTCGAACATGCCCTGGGGCTGGACGACGTCCTTGATGCCCTTCTTGATGCCGTGCAGCGCGTCGAACAGCGGCGCGCCGACCAGCGGCGTGCGGCCGAGGACCTGTTTGACGACGTCGAGGACCTGCTCGTACTCGGGCGCGAGGCGCAGGGCGGCGAGGTGGTCGGCGAGGCCGCCGATCGTCGGCGCGTAGGACCGGCCGTTGTCGTTGACGACGACGACGACGGGCCGGTCGTCGGCCGCGATGTTGTTCAGCGCCTCCCAGCACATGCCGCCGGTGAGCGCACCGTCGCCGACGACGGCGACGACCGCCCGGTCCTCCCCGCGCAGCGCGTAGGCGCGGGAGAGCCCGTCGGCGTAGGACAGGGCCGTCGAGGCGTGCGAGTTCTCGATGATGTCGTGCTCGGACTCCGCCTGGCTCGGGTAGCCCGAAAGGCCCCCCCGCTGGCGCAGCCCGCCGAAGTCATCCACCCGACCGGTGAGAATCTTGTGGACGTAGGACTGGTGTCCGGTGTCCCACAGGACGCGGTCGAAGGGCGAATCAAACACTCGATGAATCGCAAGCGTAAGCTCGACAGCCCCGAGATTGGGGCCGAGGTGACCCCCGGTACGCGCGACGGCGTGAATGAGGAAATCACGGATCTCGGCCGCCAGGGTGCCGAGCTCCTCATGGTCGAGGCGCTTGACGTCCTGGGGACTGTTGATCGTGGACAGAAGCGACACGGCGTGAACTCCCTCTCCCGAAAGGGGATCGGTCCGGGTCCGGCAAAGTCTACGCAGGTCAGCAGGGGGCCCGCAGACGCCCTGACGACATGTGAGTTCCTCGCGGAACGCGGGGCAATAGGTGTCGTCAGGGTAGAATCAGCCTCCCGCTTGCCCACTATTGGTCGGGATCCGGGCACGCAGACGTGTCGCCGGCCCCGGCGTGGCGTGCGAGCGACACGCCGCGGCGACCGGGTGGCGCCGCAGCCGAGCGGCCCGCACCCAGAGGCCCGCCGCCGACTACTCGGCGCTATTTGCCCGACGCTGGCAGTTCGGTGACGCGCGGCCGCAACAGCGCCACACACTCCACATGGTGCGTCATCGGGAAAAGGTCGAACACACGCAGCGAGACGAGTTCGTAACCAGCGGTCGACGCCGCCGCCAGGTCCCGGCCGAGGGCGACCGGATCACATGCGACGTAGGCAACGGCACGCGGGTGGTGGGCGAGCAACGCGGCCATCACCGCGGGCCCCGCGCCCGCCCGCGGCGGGTCCAGCACCGCGACGTCGACCCCACCCCGTGACGTTCCGGACTCGTCCGATGACCGGCCGCCGACTACCCCGCGCACCGTCGCCGGGGTGACCCGCACCCCACGCAGCGACACCTGGGGCAGGTCAGCGAGGTTGTCGGCCGCCGCGGCGACGGCCGCCGCGTCCGACTCCATCGCGACGACCCGCCCGCGCGGGCCGACGTCGGCGGCGAGGAACGCGGCGAACAACCCCGCCCCGGCGTACAGGTCGAGCGCGGTCTCTCCCGGCCGCGGCCGCAGTGCCGTCCGCACCGCGTCCACCAGCACCTCCGGGGCGGCGGGGTGTACCTGCCAGAACACCTCCGGGCCCACGGCGAAGCGCCGCTCCCCCACCACCTCGACCACCCGCACACCCGGCGGCCCGTCCGGGCCGGGGCCGGGACGCACGGCGACGGCCACCTGCCGCGTCGCCGGGCTCACGGCCACCTCGACCGCGTCGGCGCCGGGGAAGCGACGGCCGGCCACCGCGTCGAGGAGCAGCGGATGGGCGATGCGGCAGTCGGGGGTCGCCAGGACCAGGTGGGAACGGCTGGCCCGCAGCCCGATCCCGCCGTCCTCGGTCACCGCGAACCGCATCCGGGTCCGCCAGCCCAGCCCGCCAGCCCCCGGGTCCGCACCCACGCCTGTGCCCGTGTCCGCGCCTGTGCCCGCGGATCCGACGGGCGGCGGCCCTTCGACGACGACGGGGACGTCCAGCCCGGCGAAGCGGCGCAGCGACTCGGCGACCACGGCGGCCTTGCCGGCCCGCTGGGTCGCGAGGTCGGCGTGCTGCCAGTCGCAGCCCCCGCAGGCGCCGGGTCCGGCGTGCGGGCAGGGCGGCTCGACCCGGCCGGGCGCCGCGGTGAGGATCTCCACCGCGTCGGCCCGCCAGTAACGGTCGTGGGAGGCGTCGGTGACGCGGGCCCGGACCCGCTCGCCGGGCAGCGCGTGCCGGACGAAGACCACCCGGCCGCCGGTCCGGGCGACGCAGAACCCGCCGTGCGCGACCGGCCCGACCTCGAGGTCGAGCAGGGTTCCAGGCGCGGCCGACGAGGCCAGCGCGCCGGTGCCGGCGCCCGAGGCCGGAGCGGATCGGCGCGGCCGGCGGGTACTCACGTCCGCTCCGCGGGTCCGGACCCGGGGGCGGCGGTGGACGTGGCCGACCCGGCGGTCGAGGTGGCCGATCCAGCGGAGCTTGCGGCCGATCCGGCGGAGCCCGTGCCCTCGGCGGAACCCGGCGCCGCGGTGCCGGCGGGGGTGCCGCCGGGCCCGGAGACGGCGGACGGGCCGGGCAGGGCGGCCCGTCCGCGGCGCACCGCGCCGGCGCCGGCGCCTTCCCGGCGCTCCTCGACCCGGGCCGACGACGCCAGCTGCCAGGGCACGCTGGTGACCATCACGCCGGGCTGGAACAGCAGCCGCGCCTTGAGCCGCAGGGCGCTCTGGTTGTGCAGCAGATGCTCCCACCAGTGCCCGACGACGTACTCGGGGACGTAGACCGAGACCACGTCGCGCGGGCTCTCCCGTCGGATGCGTGCCACGTAGTCGAGCACTGGCCGGGTGACCTCCCGGTACGGGGAGGCGAGCACGACGAGGTCGATGGTGATGCCGCGTTCGGCCCAGGCGGCGCGCAGCCGGTCGGCGTCGGCCTGGTCGACCGCGACGGTGACAGCGACGAGGCTGTGCGGCCGGGTGGCCTTCGCGTAGGCGAGCGCGCGCAGCGTCGGCGCGTGGATCTTGCTGACAAGCACGACGCCCCGGATGCGCGAGGGCAGCGTGGGCGGCCCGGGCTCCGGGGTGAGCTCGACGGCGACCCGGTCGTAGTGGCCACGGATCCCCCGCATGATCACGAAGATGATCGGGATCGCCAGGCAGACGATCCACGCCCCGTGGGTGAACTTGGTGACCAGGACCAGGACGAGGACCGTGCCGGTCAGGCAGGCGCCGAGGAAGTTGATCGTCTGCGAGCGGCGGAGGCCCCGCCGGCTGGCGGGGTCGCTCGCCCGCGGGTCGTCCTCGTCGCGCAGAATGCGCGCCCAGTGCCGCACCATCCCCGCCTGGCTGAGGGTGAACGAGATGAACACCCCGAGGATGTAGAGCTGGATCAGCTGGGTGACCTGCGCGTCGAACACGACGATGAGCAGCACCGCGAAGCTCGACAGCAGCACGATGCCGTTGGAGTAGGCGAGCCGGTCGCCGCGGGTGTGCAGCTGGCGGGGCAGGTAGCCGTCGCGGGCGAGGATCGAGCCGAGCACCGGGAAGCCGTTGAACGCGGTGTTCGCGGCGAGCATCAGGATGAGCGTGGTGACCGTCGCGATGTAGGCGAACCCGATCGAGCCGTGGCCGAACACCGCCTCGGCGACCTGGGCGATGACAGTCGGCTGGTCCCCGTGCGCGCCGAGCAGGTCCTTCGTGTGCTCGGCGACGTGCACGTCCGAGATGAGCGCCAGCGCGGTGACGCCGGCGAACATGGTGACCGCGATGAGGCCCATCATCAGCAGCGTCGTCGCGGCGTTGCGGCTCTTCGGCTTGCGGAACGCGGGCACGCCGTTGCTGATCGCCTCGACGCCGGTGAGCGCGGTGCAGCCGGAGGCGAACGCCCGCAGCACGAGGAAGGCCAGCGCGAAGCCGGCGTAGTCGTGCTCGGCGACGACCGTGTACCCGGCGCTCTCGGCCTGGGGGGTGTGCCCGAGCGCCGCCTGCACCAGACCCGTGATGATCATGACGAAGACGCCGGCCACGAACCCGTAGGTCGGGATGGCGAACGCCGTCCCCGACTCGCGCACGCCGCGCAGGTTGATCATCGTCAGCAGCACGACGATGATCACCGCGATGAGGACGCGGTGTGGAGCGAGACCCGTCACCGCGGATGTCAGGTTGGCGACACCCGCCGACACCGACACCGCGACCGTCAGGACGTAGTCGACGAGCAGGGCGCAGGCGACAAGCAGCCCGGCACGCGGCCCGAGGTTGGTCGAGACGACCTCGTAGTCACCGCCACCGCTCGGATAGGCGTGCACGTTCTGCCGGTAGGAGGCGACCACCGTCAGCATCAGCACGATGACGGCGCCGGCCAGCCAGGGCGAGACATGGTAGAAGGCCAACCCGCCCAGCGACAGGACGAGCAGGATCTCCTCGGTCGCGTAGGACACCGAGGACAGCGCGTCACTGGCGAAGACGGGCAGAGCAACCCGTTTGGGAAGCAATGTCTCCCCGAGCCGGTCACTCCCGATCGGTCGACCGACAAAACCGCGCTTGAGGCGGTCCGTGAGCGCCACGCGGCGATGCTACCGACGACGAGAAGCATCACACACAACTGTGACGTGGCACACATAAGCGCAGGTCGGTCGGACCACGGCGCCCGGCGGGCCACCAAGTTCCGCATACGGAGAGTTCCCGGGACGATCCGCGCCGCCGGCGGCGGATACCGCTACTCTCAACTCTCGTGCATGTCGTGATCCTCGGCTGCGGCCGGGTCGGCTCCGCCCTCGCCCGCGCCGCCGAGCGCCTCGGCCACTCGATCGCGATCATCGATCAGGACGCGGCGGCCTTCGGCCGGCTGCCCGCCGACTTCGCCGGGCAGCGCGTGACGGGCGTGGGCTTCGACCGTGACACCCTCGTCGAGGCGGGCATCGAGCGGGCCGCGGCCTTCGCCGCCGTCTCCAGCGGTGACAACTCCAACATCATCGCCGCCCGGGTGGCCCGCGAGATGTTCGGGGTCGAGCAGGTCGTCGCCCGCATCTACGACCCGCGCCGGGCCGAGGTCTACGAACGCCTCGGCATCCCCACCGTCGCCACCGTGCGCTGGACCCGCGACCAGATCCTCGGCCGGTTGCTCCCCGAGGCCGTGACCCCCCAGTGGTCCGACCCGTCGGGAACGGTCATGCTCACCGCGGTCCCGCCCGGCCCGGCCTGGGTCGGGCGCAAGGTGCGGGAGGTCGAGGAGACCGCGGGCGTGCGGGTGGCGTGCGTGACCCGCTTCGGCGAGGGGGTGCTGCCCGACGCGCGCACCCTCGTCCAGGATGGCGACGTGCTGCACGTCGCCGTCGTGAAGGCGCGGGCCACCGAGGCCGACCTGGTGCTGCGCCGCGGTCCGGAGGAGGGATGAGCATGAGCGCGCGCCGAGTGGTGATCGCGGGCGCCGGCAAGGTGGGCCGCTCGATCGCGGCCGAGCTGCTGGACAACGGGTCCGAGGTGCTCATCATCGAGCGCGACCCCGCCAAGGTCCGCACGGACGCCGTGCCCGGCGCCCGCTGGCTGCGCGCCGACGCCTGTGAGCTGTCGCAGCTCGACGCGGCCGGGCTCAACGACTTCGCGGTGCTCGTCGCCGCCACCGGGGACGACAAGGTGAACCTCGTCGTCTCGCTGCTGGCGAAGACCGAGTTCGGGGTGCCGCGGGTCGTCGCCCGGGTGAACCATCCCAAGAACGAGTGGCTGTTCACCGAGTCCTGGGGGGTGGACGTCGCGGTGTCCGCGCCGCGGCTGCTCACCGCGCTGGTCGAGGAGGCTGTCAGCGTCGGCGACCTGGTACGGCTGATGCGCTTCCGGCAGAGCGACGCCTCCCTGGTCGAGCTGACCCTCGCCGAGGAGTCGCCCATCGCCGGGCGGCGGATCAGCGAGATCGAGCTGCCCGCCGACACGGCGCTGGTCGTCATCCTGCGCGACGGCCGGGCGGTCATCCCCTCCCCCGACGCGGCACTGGAGAGCGGCGACGAGGTCCTCGCCGTCGCGACGACCAGCGAGGCCGAGGAGGAGTTGGCCGCCCTGCTCGGGCCGCCCCCGTCGGCCGCGTCCGACTGAGCCGCCGCTGCCGCTGCCGCTGCCGCTGGCCCGGCCCGGCCCGGCCCGCCGGACTGTCGCTACGCGGTCAGCGAGGCGGATCCGCCGGGGCGGTGACGCCGCCGCCGGGCCCGTCGGCGCGGACCGCGTCGCCGTGGACCACCTCGCCGTGGACCACCTCGCCGTGGACCACCTCGCCCTCCACGACCATCCCGCCGGCCGGGTCGGCCGGTTTCGGCGGCAGCGGGGCGAGGCGGCGCACGATCGCGAAGCTGGCCAGCACCGCGACGCCGAACAGCGGCAGGCCGAGCGCGATGTTCGCCGCGGCGAGCCAGCCGGTCCGGTCGGCGAGGTAGAGCACGCCCTGCACGGCGAAACGCAGGCCGAACACGACCGCCCAGATGAGCGTCGCCCAGATCGCGGCGCGCCGCTGGCGGCGGTCGTCACGCCAGCCGGCGTAGCGGGTGTCGAGCCCGGCCATCAGGTAGCCACCGATCGGCCGGCGCACCGCCACCGAGAGCAGCGCCACCACCGTGCCGAGGGCGTTCTTGGCGATGCCGGGCAGGAAGAAGCCCTTCGCGTCGCCGGTGCGCGAGGCGACGAACGCGGCGAACCCGACGGCGAACAGCCCGCTGAACGTCTGCTGGATCGGCTCGCGCCGTACGATCCGCAGCGCGAGCAGGGCCACGGCGGTGGCGACGGCGACCACGATCCCGGCGGTCAGCCCGGCCTGGGAGTTCACCGTCACGAACGCGACGGTGGGCAGGGAGCTGTCGAGAATCCCCCGGGGCCCGCCGATGGCCTCGGACATCGACATCGGCTGGGCGTCGGGGGCGGGCAGTCGTGGCATCGTCGGTGAGGATCCTGTCGGTGTGGGGCCGGTCCCCACCGCGGGGCTCAGGCGCTGGCGGAGGAGACCGGTAGCAGTTCGTACCGCGGGTTGAAGATGTTCGGACGGTCGTCCTGCAGCGTCACGCGGCCCGAGGCCTTGACCGACGCACCGGCCCGCAGCCCGGGAATGTCGCGGCGGCCCAGGAAGACCAGGGTCACGGTGCCACTGCCGTCGTAGATGTCGACCTCCAGGGTCGGTGCCCCGGAGCGCGCGCGGACCGTCACCGCCTGGATGGTACCCGCGACGCAGATCTCGTCCCGGTCGCGACAGCGACTCATCGGTGCCGCGCCGCACGCCGCGGCGGCGGCCTGGAGATCCTCGGCGTCGAGCTGGCTCGTCCCTGCCGTCAGCCTGTGGAGCTTGCGCCCCCACCAACCGCGTGGCTCGCCCACGGCTCCTCCGATCACGCGCGAGCACCTCTGCCCGGGCACGTCTGATGCAACGAATGGCCGAGGCTCAGTGTGCCCGCGCCAAGCCGCACGATCGAGCGATCCGCGGACGAATACCCAGCGTGCACGCAATGTGCCGGCGCGTCGTGATCGGGCGGCGTGTCGGTGCCGGCTGGCCACCGCCACGCCGACCGCGTCCGGCCGGTGGGCACCGCCACCGACCAGGCGGCGCACCTTCGGGGGGACCGTCAGCGCACCACCGTGCGCAGGTCAGCGGAGCTCGGCGGTGCGCACCGGCGGAACGGGCATCTGCGGACGCCCGCTCGTCGCCGACTCGGAGCTGCCCCCCGGCCCGTCCGGATGGTCGGCGACCTCGCGCGGCAGGGTCAGCGGCAGCGGGTCCCGCACCGGCATCGCGCCGTCGCCGCGGGCCACGACCAGCTGCCGCAGCGTCTCGTCCAGCAGCGGCGCCGAGCCTGGATCCCGCCCGGCGGCACCCGTCACCACCGCGCGCACGAACCAGCGCGGGCCGTCCACCCCGATCATCCGGGCGGGCACGGACTCGCCGGGCTGGCCGGTCGGCAGCCGCATCCGCAGCTCCCGCCCGAACGAGCCACCGGCCTCGGCCCCGCCGCTCGCCTCGATCGTCTCGAAGATCTCGGCACGCACCTCGTCCCACAGGCCGCGGCTCTTCGGCGCGGCGAACACGGACAGCTCCATCGCGCTGCGCCCGTCGGTGACCACCACCGTCAGCGGCTCGCCGGTCGCCTCGTCGACCTGGAACTGCACCTGCACCCCCGGCAGCGCGGGGATGCGCAGCGCACCGAGATCAAGTCGGTGCAGCTCGTCGTCCGGCGCCTCGCTGACGTCATACGGCCCGTCCGCGATGCCCGGCGCCGACCGACCGGGCGACTCCGACCGCGTGTCCTCGTTGTCCTGCGCACTGCTGTACCCGTCGGAGTCCCTGCGCTCCGCGGAATCCTTACGCCCCCGGCCGAACACCAGCGGCCTCCCTTCCCGTCGCCCCGGCGGCTCCCGCGCCCGCACCGGCACCGGCACCGACCTCGGCGCCCGAACCGTCCGAACCGTCCGTCGGGGCGACACCAGCCGTCGACCCGGAACCAAAACCGCCTGTGGAGCCGAAGCCCCCGACGCCGCGCACCGAATCCGGCAGCTCCGCGACCTCGCGGAAGACGGCGTGCTCCACCCGCTGCACGACAAGCTGGGCGATCCGGTCGCCCCGGCGCAAGGTGATCGTCTCGGATCGATCGGTATTGATCAGAACAACCTTGATTTCTCCACGGTAGCCGGCATCGACGGTCCCCGGCGCGTTGACGAGGGTCACGCCGTACCGGGCGGCCAGGCCGCTGCGCGGGTGCACGAACGCCGCGTACCCCTCGGGTAGCGCGATGGCCAGGCCCGTGCCGACGACGGCCCGCTCCCCCGGGCCGAGCGTGACGTCGCTCGCGGCCACCAGATCGGCGCCGGCGTCCGACGGCTGGGCGTAGACCGGCCCCGCCAGCCGCGGGTCCGTGCGGCGCACGAGGACCTCCACCCGGCCGGGTGGGGCCGGGGTCGTCGGATCGGTGGCGGACATCGTTCTCCTAGCTGGCAACGGTACGCTCGGTCGACAGGACGGGCGGACACGGACGGGACGGGGGCGGGG
>NZ_FZMO01000384.1 GCF_900197875.1 Frankia canadensis
GGGGTGGGCAGCGGCGTCGAGGCGGACGCGGACCCGCTCGGCCGTCGCGAGGTGGGGGTGGCGGCCAGCACGTCCGGCGGGGCGCCGCCGAGCGGGCGGCGCTGGGCGCTCGGCGTGCCGGAACGGCCGGAGTGACCGCTCTCGTCCAGCCGCAGCCGCAGAACCACCAGGCTTGCCGCGAGCAGCGCCAGCGCGGCCACGGCCGCGCCGATCCGACCCCACCGGATCGGCAGGATCCGGCCCGACCGACCCCAGGGAGAACGGTGCCGCCCCGCCGAGCCGGGGCCACCAGCAACATCGTGCGTCATCACGGTCGAGGCTAGGCCGACGGATTACCTCCGATGGGCCAATTAGCTCGTTTGCGTCACCAACTCGGCAAAATTCTCACTCCGTCCGCCCGCTGTGACGGTCCGTGCGGGCCCGCCGGCCCCACCAGACCCACCACGACAGCGTCCAGGTGACCAGTGCGAATCCGAACAGCAGATCCTCGATCGGCGCGTGCGCGATCCGCGGCCCGAGGATGGTGCCGGGATCGTAGACGACGATCCTGAACCCGGTCAGGACACCGTTGGCGATGAGCTGGAAGACAACGATGATCGCGTACGAGGTCCAGAAGATCCGCCGGGTCAGCAGCCGCGTGCGCAGCACCCACAGGTCCGCGGCGACCGCCCCGGCCACGCCGAGCACCGCGAGCAACGTGTAGCTCACCGCGGACCGTCCGCCTCACCGCGAGCGGGAGGCTCCTGCGCAGCGACTTCCTCCGCGGCGGGGGGCTCGTCGCCGGCTGGCCAGCCGCGTACGGCGCGTACCGCCTCCAGGGTCAGGATCGCGCAGACGGGGACGACCAGGAAGAACAGCAGCTCGTCCAGCGGCAGGCGGCCCGGCAGCCGGATGCCGGTGACCGAGCGCGGGTCGAAGGTCCACTGCCCGGCGGCGATGGCGTACACGTCCCAGGCGACGAAGACCGCCACGACCGGCAGCAACGTCAGCGCGAGCCGGCGCGGGCGGGCGTAGACGCGGGTCCCGAGAAACCATTCCAGCGGGGCCGTGCCGAGCAGGCAGCCAACGAGGACCGCGAGGTAGCTGAGGTGTCGCATCGACGCTGCCGGCCCGCGGCGAGGCTCAGCCGGCGCGCAGCCGGCGGGCGAGCGCCGCGGCCTCGGCCCCCGGATCGGCGGCCGCTGTCAGGGCCCGCACGACGACAACCCGGCGGGCTCCCGTCGCCAGGATGTCGTCCAGGGTGTCGGCGGACACGCCCCCGGTGACGAACCAGGGTTTCGACCCGGGTTCGAAGGGCGGGGCGTGGCGCGCGGCGAGCCGGGGCAGGCCGAGGCCGACCGGCGGGCGGCCCTGCTTCGTCGGGGTGGCGTGGACGGGGCCGACGCAGACGTAGTCGACGTCGGGATCGGCGAGCGCGGCGAGGAACTGCTCGGGGCTGTGCGTCGACTGGCCGATGAGGACGTCCGGGCCGACGATGCCGCGGGCGAACGCGGGTGGCACGTCGTCCTGGCCGACGTGCAGGATGTCGGCGCCGGTGAAGGCGGTGAGGTCGGCGCGGTCGTTGGCACTGACCAGCGTGCCCCGCGCCGCGCCGGCCGCCCGGATCTGGCGCAGGCCGCGGACCTCGTCGGCCCACTCCAGGCCCTTCTCCCGCAGCTGCACCAGGTCGACGCCGCCGCGGTCAGCGGTGCCGACGACCGCGTCGAGGAACGGGGCGAACTCGGCGCGCCGCGGCGTGCACAGGTAGAGCCGGGCATCGGCCAGCCGCCGCAGCCGGTCGGCCCTGAGCTCACCCACCGGCGACGGCACGGACGATCTCCAGGGTGTCGCCGTCGGCGAGACGGACGCGGGTGGACTCGGAGGCGGTCAGCGCCTCGCCGTTGAGCTCGACGATGACCGATCCAGGCCGCAGGCCGAGCCCCGCCAGCAGCTCGGGTAGGGGCTGACCAGTGGGAACGCCCCGACTCGCGCCGTTGACGACGATCCGCGCCTCGGTCCGGGCGGACGGGGTCCGCGTGGCAGCGGGCGACGCGGCCGCAGCCGACATCGCGGCGGCTGACATCGTGGCAGCTGAGGTGGCGGCGGCGGGTGATGGGGTGGCGGG
>NZ_FZMO01000116.1 GCF_900197875.1 Frankia canadensis
GGTCATCAGGGGGCAGTCCGCCGGGAGGATGCCCGCGACCGAGTGGATCGCCGTCACCTCCAGGGCGGCTTCGTGGTCGAGCGGGGGCAGCAGGCCCGGCAGCCGGTCGGCGAGCATGGTCTTGCCGCTTCCCGGCGGCCCCTGCATGAACAGGTGATGCCCGCCCGCGGCGGCGACCTCGATGGCGAGCCGGCCCCGGCTCTGGCCGGCGACCTCGGCCAGGTCGCCGACGGCCGCGTCGGCGACCGCCACCGGGGAGAGCGGTGGCGGTGGCGGTGGCGCCACAGCCTCCCCCCGCAGCACGGCGACCACGCTGGCGAGATCGGCGGCCGGCTCGACCCGGGCGCCGGGTACCAGCGCCGCCTCGGCGGCGTTGGCGGCCGGCACCACCACCCGCTCCGCGCCCGCGCCGGCCGCCGCGAGCACCGCGGGCAGCACTCCGGGGACCGCCCGGAGACGACCGTCAAGCGCCAGCTCGCCGAGGAACACCCGGCGCGCCACCGCGTGCCGCGGCACCACGGCGGCCGCGCACAGCACGGCGACCGCCATCGCCAGATCGAAGCCGCTGCCGGCCTTCGGCAGCGTCGCGGGGAACAGCCCGACCGTGATCCGCCGGTCGGGCCAGGGATGTCCGGAGTTCACCACCGCGGCGCGGACCCGGTCCCGCGCCTCGTGCAGGGACGTGTCGGGCAGGCCGATCAGGCTCATCCGGGGCAGACCGAGCGCGAGATCGGCCTCGACCTCGACGAGATGACCCTCAACCCCGAGGACGGCCACCGCCCGCACCCGTGCGAGCGCCATCAGAACGCCGCCCGACGGTGCTCGACGCGGACCTGCCCCGCCGGCGGCCGGAACACCAGGACCAGGTCGAAACGGACCGGCGACGGCTCGTGCGGATGCTCCGCGAGCCAACGGGCGGCCAGCCTGCGGATGCGCGCCGCCTTGCGGCCGACGACCGCCTCGGCGGCGCTCCCGTAGCGGGCTCCGGACCTGGTCTTCACCTCGCAGAACACCAGCGTGGCGCCGTCACGGGCGACGAGATCGAGCTCGCCCTCGCGGCAGCGCCAGTTACGGTCGAGGATCGCCGCGCCACCGGCCGCCAGATGGCGACAGGCGACCTCCTCCCCGAACCGCCCCAGTTCGTCCTTGGCCCGCATCGCGCAGCTCCCGTCCGCCGGGGGACGCGCGCCCGCCGGCCGGGATCAGCGTCCGCGAAACCCGGAGCGAGAACCAGGGGTGAAGATCGACATGTGGATCGTCGTTCGCTGTCCACAGGCGGGGATCGGCGCACCCGAGCGCGCCGGCGGTGGCGGCCACCGGTCGGCCGACCGCCTCAGAGCTCCGCCTTGGTCAGCTCCTCCACATTGATGTCCTTGAAGGTCACAACGCGGACGTTCTTCACGAACCGCGCGGGGCGGAACATGTCCCACACCCAGGCATCGCGCAGGCTCAGCTCGAAGAAGACCTCGCCGTCCGCACTGTTCCTGACCTCGATCTGGTACTCGTTCGCGAGATAGAACCGGCGCTCCGTCTCGATCACGTACGAGAACAGCCCCACCACGTCCCGGTACTCGCGGTAGAGCTGGAGCTCCATCTCGGTCTCGTACTTCTCGAGGTCTTCCGCGCTCATGCGGTCTCCGTGACGCCGTGCGCGCTGGTCGCAAGCACTCTGTCCTCCAGCCGCGATGGTCGGGCTTCCCCTGTCGGCACCGCGTGCGCGGCCACGTTGACGTACGACTTCCGGTGCTCGTCACACGGCCCGTATCGCGCCAGCGCCGCCGCATGGGCCGCAGTGACGTATCCCTTGTGCTGCGCGAAATCGTACTCGGCATAGCGGGGGTGTAACGCACGCATGATCCGGTCCCTCGTCACCTTCGCCACGATCGAGGCGGCCGCGACGCAGGCGGCGACCCGATCCCCCTTCACCACCGCCAACGACTCCGTGCCGAACCCGGCCACCGGGAATCCGTCGGTGAGCACATAACCCGGACGGTCCCGCAGCCGCGCCACCGCGCGCCGCATGCCACAGATGTTGGCCACGTGGACGCCTGTCCGGTCGATCTCGGCGGCGGGGATCACGACGGTTGACCAGTCCGCCGCCGCGGCGAGGACGTCGTCATAGACCTCCTCGCGCACCTGCTCGGTCAGCAGCTTCGAATCCGCCAGCCGCGGCAGCCGTCGCTGGCCGCGGGGCGAGAGCACGACCGCCGCGACGACCAGCGGGCCCGCGCAGGCCCCTCGGCCCGCCTCGTCGACACCCGCGACCGGACCCAGGCCGACGCGGTCCAGCGCCCGCTCGTAGCCGAAGATGCCCGCGTCCCGCCGGATCAGGACACCGCGCGGTGTCATGGGAGGCCGCGCCGCCGGTCCGCACCGCGGCCGCCGAGCGGCGCACGGGCCGGTCCGCGGCGGCGCGCCCGCCAGGCGGGCGGGGTGAGCGCGAGCAACGCCAGCAACGCCGGGGAGTCGGCCGGAGCTGACGATCCGGGCGCGCCGGCGAGGCCGGACTGCCTGAGCTCGGCCGGGGCCGGGCTGCCCGCCGCCGCCGGCACTCCCTTGAACGTCCCCGGTACCTCGAGGAAGCCGAACCTGCTCAGCGGCCACACCCGCACGAACGCCCGCCCCACGACCTTGCTCTGCGGGATCGGACCGTTCTGCCGGGCGTCGGACGACGCGCCGCGATGGTCACCCATCACCCAGAGATACCCCTTGGGCACCTTCACCGGGCCGAAGCGCTGATAGTCGTTCTCGAAGACGTACGGCTCGTCGAGCGGCCGGCCGTTGACCGTAACGCGGCCCTGGGCGTCGCAGCAGGCCACGGTGTCGCCGCCGACGCCGATGACCCGTTTGATGAAGTCGGTCTCGCTCGGGGCACCGAGGCCGAGCAGGTTCTGGGCATCACGAACGAACCTGCCGAAGGCGTTCGTCGGTTTGGGAACGATCGACTCCGCGTGGTCGAACCCGGTCCCCTTGCCGTTGAACACGACGACCTCGCCCCGGTGCACGTCCCGGAAGTGATACACGACCTTGTTGACCAGCACCCGGTCGTTGACCAGCAGCGTGCGTTCCATGGACTCGGACGGGATCCAGAAGGCCTGGACCAGCAGCGCCTTGATGAGCAGTGCCAGCAGGAAGGCCACCAGCACCAGCACCGGAAGCTCACGCAGGAACGACCCGCGACCGCGTGCGCCCGACCCAGGCCGGCCGGCCCGCCGAGCGCTCCCGGGATCGTCCCCCGACGGCTCCGCGGCCGTGCCACCGGGCGACTGCGGGCCGCCGGCATCGCCGTCCGCGGCGGACGCGCCAGCGGCCTCCGCCCACGGAGGCGAGTCGTCCCAGCCGGGCGCATCCTCGCCGGGCGAGTCGGCCCCGGGGGCGGAGCGCTGCGGCCGCTGGCTGGCCCGAGGCTGCGCCCACCGCTCGTCCACGTGCCGGTCACCGCCGGCGTCCGAGGACTGCCCACCCGGACTCGATGCGTTCACTCCGCCACCTCGCTGGCTCGGCCGTCAGACCTCATCGGACCGGCCGACGTGCCACCAGCCGCTCTCGCGACGTCGCCTGCGGACCGTGCCGCCTATCTTCGTCCAAGAACCGGGTCAACACGCGAACAGAGAACCGGCAAGTCGCCGATCGGAGGGTCTGGCGGACACAGGGCGACGAGGCCTCAGCGCGCGACCGACTACCGCTTCTCCTTGATCTTGGCGGCCTTGCCCCGCAGCTGGCGCAGGTAGTACAGCTTCGCGCGGCGGACGTCGCCCCGGGTCACGACCTCGATCTTCGAGACGATCGGGCTGTGCAGCGGGAACGTGCGCTCGACACCGACGCCGAAGCTCACCTTCCGCACGGTGAAGGTCTCCCGCACCCCGCCGCCCTGGCGGCGGATGACGGCACCCTGGAAGACCTGGATGCGCTGACGGTTTCCTTCGACGACCCGCACGTGGACCTTGAGGGTGTCGCCCGGCCAGAACTCGGGCACGTCGGTCCTCAGCGACTCGGCGTCGAGGCTGTCCAGGGTGTGCATGGCAGTCGCTTCCTGAAGAGATCGGGAGTGGATCGTCCGCGCCCTCGGCCCGACGGCCCGGCGAACAATCCTTGGCCGAGCCCGACCCGGACCACACACCGGCGGGCTGCGCCACGGAGTACCAGAAGAACGGAGCTCCGTGGGGAACGCTCGAGCCGAGGCTACCCGAGCCGGTCACGAACCGGCGGACACTGCATTGTACTGTGCCACACGCGTGAGCGGCCCGACCGCGCCCCCGCCTCAACGGCACCCCGGGCTCAGGCGCCCTCTCGCCCGGCGGCGTCCAACACGGCGCGGTCCGCGGCGGACAGGTCGGCTGCGGCCAGCAGATCGGGACGGCGGTGCAGGGTGCGGCGCAGGGACTCGGCTCGCCGCCACCGGTCGACGGCCCCGTGGTCGCCGGAGCGCAGCACCGCGGGCACCTCCGCGCCGCGCCAGACCGGCGGGCGGGTGTATACCGGAGCTTCCAGCAGTCCGTCGGAGAAGGAGTCGTCCTCGGCCGAGGCGCTGTTGCCGAGGACCCCGGGCAGCAGCCGTGCCACCGCCTCCAGGATGACCAGGGTGGCCACCTCACCGCCGGCCAGGACGTAGTCACCGATGGAGATCTCGTCGTCCGCCCAGGCGTCGACGACCCGGGCGTCGATCCCCTCGTACCGTCCGCAGCAGAACACCAGCCAGGGCTCCCGGGCCAGCTCCTGCGCGCGGCGCTGGCTGAACGGGACACCCGCCGGCGTCGGGACCACCACCCGCGGGCGGCTCCCCGGCCGTGAGGCGGCGATCTCGGTCAGCGCCGCGTCCCAGGGCTCAGGGCGCATCACCATGCCCGGCCCACCGCCGTACGGCGCGTCGTCGACGGTGCGGTGAACGTCGCTCGTCCAGGCGCGCAGGTCGTGGGTGCGTACTTCGAGCGTGCCGCGCTCCCGCGCCTTGCCGACCAGGGACAGCCCCAGCGGCTCCAGGTAGGCGGGGAAGATGGTGACGACATCGGCGCGCATCGGCTGCTCCCGGTCGGACGTCGTGGGCCCGGCACCCGGCTCAGTCGAGATCCAGCAGCCCCTGGGGTGGATCGACCACGATGCGGCCGGCCGCCGGATCCACGGTGGGAACGATGTCCCGGACAAACGGAATCAGATGCTCGCCGCCGTCCGGCCGCCCGACCGCGAGCAGGTCACCGGCCGGCGCGTGGATCACGTCGGTCACCCGGCCCAGCGGGTCACCGGCGACCGTCACCACCGCGAGGCCGACGAGGTCGCGATCCCACCACAGATCGGCGGAGTCCGCCTCGCCGGATTCGTCCTCATCGGTCGGCGGCCCGGCCTGCGCCGGGTCGATGGTGAGCAGCACGTTGCGCAGCCCCTCGGCCGCGCCACGGTCGTCGACTCCGGCGAAGCGCACCAGCAGGCGACCCGAATGCCACCGGGCGCCGGCGACGGTCAGCGGGGGGCCACCACCCTCACGGCCCAGCACCGCGTCCACGGCGAACCGACGGCCCGGCACATCCGTCCGCACCTCGATGGTGACATCGCCGCGCACGCCATGCGGGCGACCGATACGGCCAACGACGATCGGCTCGACCACGACGGGCCGCTCAGCCATTCGACGGCTCGGCGCATCCGCTGGCGCGTCGACCGCTAGCGGTCCACATCGACGACGTCGATCCGCAGGCCACGGCCACCCACGCCGCCCATGACGGTCCGCAGCGCGCGAGCCGTGCGGCCCCGACGGCCGATCACCTTGCCCAGGTCGTCGGGATGCACGCGCACTTCCAGGGTCCGGCCGCGCCGACCGTTGTTCAGGTCCACGCGGACATCGTCGGGATGATCGACGATGCCCCGCACGAGATGCTCGAGGGCCGTCTCCAGCACCTACTGCCCCGCGGTCGTCGACGCGTCCTCGGCCGGCGCCTCCGCGCCCTCCGCCGACGCGGACTTCTTGGCCTTCTTCGGGGTGGTCGCCGGACGGTCCTCGGCACCCGCGGCGGCCCGCGCGGCGGCCTGGAAGACCTCGCGCTTGTCCGGCTTCGGCTCAGCGACCCTCATCGGCGGCGGCGCCGGCAGGTTCTTGAACTTCTGCCAGTCACCGGTGACCTTGAGAATCGCGAGCACGGGCTCGGTGGGCTGAGCGCCGACCGAGAGCCAGTGCTCCACCCGCTCCGCGTCGACCTTGATGATGCTCGGGTCCGACTTCGGGTGGTACTGCCCGATGGCCTCGATGACCCGACCATCCCGCTTGGTGCGGGCGTCGGCCACGACGATGCGGTAGTGCGGCTCGCGCATCTTGCCGAGACGCTGCAATTTGATCTTGGTTGCCACGGTGGTCGAACGGCTCCAGACGTATCGGGACCGCCGGGCCCCGCACAGGTGCGGAGAGAGCGGCGGCGGGAAGCACCAGCGCCGGAACAACCACTCGACACGACCCGGGCACGGGCCTGGAGAGGACAGCCACACCGACGCTGGCAGGCAGGGCCTGCACTAGAGCTTACAGTCTGCCAGACGGTGACCGACGGCGGCGGCCCGGGAGCGCCCGAACCGGTCTCAGCGGCCGCCGCGCGGCCCGCCACCGAGGCCGCCCTGCTGCTGGCGCATGAGCGCCGCGAGATCCGGCATGCCGTCGGGCATGGCGTCGGGCATGGCGTCGAGGCCCGCGCCGGGACCCCGGGTCAGCCGCTCCTGCGCCGCCGACTTCTGCGCCTTGGCCTGGGCCGCCCGCGCCGCCGGGTTCCCCTTGCGGCTGGCGCCCTTGCCCTTCTTCGCGGCCTTGCGGGCCGACGCGGACTTCCCTCGCCCCATCGCGCCCGGAAGACCCATCCCGCCCGCCATCTGCTTCATCACCTTGCGCGCCTCGGCGAACCGGTCGAGCAGCTGGTTCACCTCGGTGACCGTGACCCCCGAGCCCCGGGCCACCCGCGCCTTGCGCGAGGCCTGCAGGATCCGGGGATCGCGCCGCTCCCCCGGCGTCATCGACCGGATGATCGCGACCACCCGGTCGACGTCGCGGTCGTCGACCTGGGACAGCTGCTCCTTCATCTGGCCCATGCCGGGCAGCATGCCGAGCAGGTTGCCGATCGGGCCCATCTTGCGGACCGTGAGCATCTGGTCGAGGAAGTCCTCGAGGGTGAACTCCGAGGCGGCCATCTTGGCCGCCATCGCCTCGGCCTGCTCGGCCTCGAACGCCTTCTCGGCCTGCTCGATCAGGGTGAGCACGTCACCCATGCCGAGGATGCGCGACGCCATCCGCTCGGGATGGAAGACGTCGAAGTCGTCGAGCGCCTCACCGGTCGAGGCGAACATGATCGGACGGCCGGTGACCTCGGCGACCGACAGCGCCGCGCCACCGCGCGCGTCACCGTCAAGCTTGGTCAGGACGACGCCGGAGAACCCGACTCCCTCGGCGAACGCGTTCGCCGTCGCGACCGCGTCCTGACCGATCATCGCGTCGAGGACGAACAGGATCTCGTCCGGCGAGACGGCGTCGCGGATATCGGCGGCCTGGCGCATCATCTCCTCGTCGACACCGAGGCGGCCCGCCGTGTCGACGACCACGACGTCGAAGACGTGCCGGCGCGCGTGCGCGAGAGCGTCCCGGGCGACCCGGACCGGATCCCCGACCCCGTTGCCGGGCTCCGGGGCGAAGACCTCGACGCCGGCCCGACCACCGACCACCTGGAGCTGGTTGACCGCGTTCGGCCGCTGCAGGTCGGCGGCGACCAGCAGCGGCGTGTGCCCCTGCGCATTCAGCCATCGGCCGAGCTTGCCGGCCAACGTCGTCTTGCCGGTGCCCTGCAGGCCCGCGAGGAGGATGACGGTCGGCGGCGACTTGGCGAAACGCAGCTCGGTCGTCCCGCCACCGAGGATCGTGACGAGCTCCTCGTTGACAATCTTGATGACCTGCTGCGCCGGGTTCAGTGACGCGCTGACGTCCGCGCCGCGCGCCCGCTCCTTGATCGCGGCGACGAAGCCCCGCACGACCGGCAGCGCGACATCGGCCTCGAGCAGCGCCACCCGGATCTCGCGGGCGGTCGCGTCGATGTCCGCATCGGTCAGGCGCCCCCGCCCACGCAGCGACGTGAAGACCTTGTCGAGGCGGCTGGAAAGGGTGTCGAACACGCGCACACTCCGGGATCGCAGGCGGACCGCAGGGACCAGCGTACGCACCCGACGACGAGGACAACACACCCGCGCCCGCCCGCCGGCCGGGGGAGCGACTGCGCCGCGGACCGAACCGGAACCCGGCCGAACCCCGTGCCGGCCACCCGCCAGCGGACGGCGAGCGCGACCCGGCGAGGCATTCCCGCACGGACCGCGGCCTGGCCAGTGACCGACCGGGTCCGCCCTCTGCGCTGAGGACGGCGAGACGCCTCGCCGGACGCTCACCCCCCAGCCGGGAAAGCGCCGAGGACGAGTGGTCACGACGGGCCGAGGAGCCTGCCAGCTCCGCACAGCAATGCAGCCTAGATCACATCCCAGGAGACGTGAAGTCCTTGACACGCCACATTTCGTGGTCCGGATGCAGTCCAGATCTGCCAACGGACAGCATGGCCGCTGTCCGCCACGCTGTCAGGCCGGCTCGCCCAGCAACGCGTCGACGAACGCCTCGGGCTCGAACGGGGCGAGATCGTCCGGGCCCTCGCCCAGCCCGATCAGCTTGACCGGGATGCCGAGCTCCCGCTGGACGGCGATGACGATGCCGCCCTTGGCCGTACCGTCCAGCTTGGTCAGCACGACGCCGGAGAGCTCGACGGCCTCCGTGAACACGCGGGCCTGCACGAGCGCGTTCTGGCCGGTGGTCGCGTCCAGCACCAGCAGCACCTCGTCCACCGGGCCGTGCTTGCCGACGACCCGCTTGATCTTCGCGAGCTCGTCCATCAGGCCCGTCTTGGTGTGCAGGCGACCGGCAGTGTCGATCAGTACGGTGTCGGCCCGCGACTCGATGCCTCGTTTCACCGCGTCGAAGGCGACAGAGGCCGGGTCGCCGCCCTCGGCGCCGCGTACGGTCTCGGCGCCCACCCGCTCGCCCCAGGTCTGCAGCTGATCGGCGGCCGCGGCGCGGAACGTGTCCGCCGCGCCCAGCACCACCGTCCGGCCGTCCGCCACCAGCAGTCGGGCGATCTTCCCGCAGGTCGTCGTCTTGCCCGTGCCGTTGACGCCGACCACGAGGACCACCGCGGGCCGGTCCGGGACCGAGGTGCGCAGCGACCGGTCCGCCGTGGTGCCGACCTGGGCCAGCAGTTCGTCGCGCAGCATGGCGCGGGCCTGGTCCGGGCCGCTCGCGCCGAGCACCTTCGTGCGCTCGCGCAGCGCGGCGACGAGCTCGCTGGTCGCCGTGACGCCGACGTCGGCGACCAGCAGCGTCGCCTCCACGTCCTCCCAGGTCTCCTCGTCGAGCCGGTCCCCGGACAGCAACGAGAGCAGGCCACGGCCCAGCGCGCTCTGCGAGCGGGACAGCCGCAGCCGCAGCCGGACCAGCCGGCCCGCGGCCGGCGCCGGCGTCTCCACCGGCGGGCGCTGGCGCGGCGGAACCGGCGCCGCGACACCCTCGACGGCCGCAGCCGGGGCGGGCGTCGGGGCCTCCCCCTCGACCTGCGGGGCCGCCCCCGGCGCGGCGGGAGCGGGCTCGATCGTGGCCGCACCGGCGGCCGGCGGGGACGCCCGCCCGCCCTCGATCCCGCCGGCCCCGGGCCGCGGCTGCCCGCCGTCGTCGCCGGCGGCGGGCAATCGCGGCTCGGTTCCGCCGCCGGTCAGGGTCCGGCGTGGACGGCGCCGCACGGCGCTGCCCACCACGAAGCCGATGGTGGCCACCGCGACGACGCTGATGACGACGATCAGGATGAGGAGCTCCACCCCTCGATCCTGACAGATCCGCCGGCCGGCTCGGCGTCCTCACCCTCGGTGCACCCCCACCCGGGCGCTCAGACCGCGGCGTTCTCCCGCAGCCGCTGGCTGATCACCGTCGTGATGCCGTCGCCCCGCATCGCCACGCCGTACAGGGCGTCGGCGATCTCCATCGTCCGTTTCTGGTGGGTGATGATGATGAGCTGGGACTTCTGCCGCAGACCCTCGATCGCCTCCAGCAGCCGGCCGAGATTGCGGTCGTCGAGCGCCGCCTCGACCTCATCCAGGACATAGAACGGCGACGGTCGGGCCCGGAAGATCGCCAGCAGGAGGGCGAGCGCGGTCAGCGAGCGCTCGCCACCCGAGAGCAGCGACAGCCGCTTGACCTTCTTGCCCGGCGGGCGCGCCTCGACCTCGATCCCGGTCGCCAGCATGTCGTCCGGGTCGGTGAGCACCAGCCGGCCCTCACCGCCAGGAAACAGGGTGGCGAAGACGATCTCGAACTCCCGGGCCGTGTCGGCGAACGCCGCCGCGAACACTTCCCGGACCCGGACGTCGACCTCCTCCACCACCAGCAGCAGATCACGCCGGGTGCTGCGAATGTCGTCCAGCTGCGAGGACAGGAACGCCGCCCGCTCCTGCAGGGCCGCGAACTCCTCGAGGGCCAGCGGGTTGACCCGGCCCAGGCGGGTGAGCTGCTTGTCCGCGGTCGCCGCGCGTGCGGTCTGCTCGGCGCGGTCGAACGGCACCGGGGAACCGTCCGGATCGTCCGGCGGTACCGGCAGGTGAGGCCCGAACTCGGCGACGAGCACGTCGCCGCCGATCCCGAACTCCTCCATCGCCCTGCCCTCGAGCGTCTCGACCCGCAGGCGCTTCTCGGCCCGGGCCAGCTCGTCCCGGTGGGCGGCGTCACGCAGACCGGCGAGCTCCGCCGTCAGCGCGCGGCCCCGGTCCCGGGCCGCGGACAGCTCGGCCTCGGTCGACCGGCGCAGCGCGTCGGCCTCCTCCCGCTCGGTGGCGGCCCGGGCCAGCGACTGGTCCAGCCGGTCGAGCGCCCGCCCCGCGGCGTCGCCGAGCGCCGCCGCCAGCGCCGCCTGGCTCTCCCGCACCTCGCGGCGCCGCGCCGCCGCCGCGCGGGCCGCCCGCTCGCTCGCCGCCGCCCGGATCAGGCCGTCCGCCCGGCCCTGCAGTGCACGCACCCGCTCCTCGCTGGTGCGCACCGCCAGCCGCGCCTCCACCTCGGCCGCCCGCACCGCGGAGGTGGCACTGACCAGCCGGTCCCGTTCCTCGGAGGAGCGTTCGTCGATCTCCGGCTGGGTGGAGATCGACGCCAGCGACCCCTCGAGCTCGGTCAGCGCGCCGTAGGCCCGGTCGCGTGCGCTCTCCGCCCGGCCCCGCGCGACCTCGAGGCGTGCCACGTCGGCTCCCGCACTACCGCCGGCGCGGTCCAGCTGCGCCAGCTGCTCCGACAGCGCGCGATGGCGCGCGTCGGCGCCGTGCAGGGCCGCGAGCGCCGCGTCGATCGCGGCCCGGGCCCGGTCGACCTCGGCGCGGGCCGGGCCCAGCGACTCGCGGGCCGTCTCGGCCTGCCGGCTCGACGCGGCGACGCCGGCCTGCGCCTCGTCGGCGGCCGCGCGCAGCTCGATCGCCGAGGGGGGATTCGCGCTTCCGCCCACCGCGAGCGCCGGCCCGAGCACGTCTCCGGCCCTGGTGACCACGTGCAGCTCCGGCTGGTCGGACGCGGCCCGCCGCGCCGCCGGCAGATCGTCCACCACGACCGTGCGTGCCAGCAGGAACGTCACCGCGGGCCGGAACCGCTCGTCGATGACCTCCACCAGGTCCAGCGCCGGGACGCAGCCCGCCGGCAGCCCGCCGCCCCCC
>NZ_FZMO01000385.1 GCF_900197875.1 Frankia canadensis
GGGGGTGGTGTGGGGTGGGTGTGGCCGCTACCCGGTTGCGGCGGGTGGGCTACCGGCCGCGCGGGGGGGTGGGGGCTGTATGGCCGCGGGGCGTGCGCCCTTGAGCACCGTTCCGCGCCGCTTGACGTCCACGCTGGGCACGCCCAACGCGCGTACTTGGGCGCTGACCACGTCGGCGGTCACGTCGGCGTAGACGTCCGGGGCGGTGGCTGACAGCCGTTCGGCGATCTCTGCCCAGTGCAGTCCGGGTTCCCCGGCGAACACGGCGGCGACGTCTGCGAGGACATCGCGGCGCGCGGGCACCGGTACCCCGGCGGCCTGCCCGGTCAGCGTGCGCGCGGCCTGCCGTAGCGCACGCGCCGCATGAATGATCTGCTCGGCGTGCTGGGCGTCCGCGAGAAACGTTCTCACGGTCGGGTTCGCGTCCGACGCGCCACGCAGGATTCCGACCCCCTTGTGTTGCGGGAGCAGCGTGGACGAGTCCAATCCTTCCGTGTACGCACCGGACCCGAGAACGAGATCCGACACTTGCCAGGAACCGGTTTTCAGCGCGAAGCGGATAATGTGGTTGTCGCGGAAGTCGGTGAACCTTCGGGAGGTTTCCCCGCTGCTGCCGATCCCGGACGGTCGTTGTGTGGCGCTGCCGATGATGACACCGGCCGCAGGTGCCACTCGGATGAGGTAGACGAGCAGCTCGGCTATTTCCTTGTCCGCGTCCTGGTTGCCGGTGTTGAAGTATTCTTGGAATTCGTCGAGGGCGAGCAACCAGACGGGCATGCCGTAGTCCGGGTCGCGGGCTATGTCCCGTGTGAGCTTGCCCTCCGGACAGATCGCCGGGGGAAGCTTGGACAACTCGACGTAGCGGCGTTGGACGTCTTTTTTCAGCTCCCGCAGTGTGAACAGGAGAGTGTCGATGGGGTCGCCTGAGATGTCGGGTGCCAGGCCGAATCCGCACCGGTCCGCTACCAGCGAGAAGATGCGCCAGTCAGGTTTCCCACCACCATCGAAAACGGAGATTCGCACGTACGGGTCAAGGGCGGCATAGAGCGCCAGTGACCGCAACGCGAATGTTTTTCCCTGCCTCGGTTGAGCGCCTATCAGGATGCTGTTCCACATCATGTCGAGCGCCACCGGGCGCCCCCGTTCGTTGAGGCCGAACGGGGCGGGTTTCCAAATATCCGTTGGTTTCCGGGCGAGTAGTGGGGTGGTTCCGGCGGGAAGGGCGAGCGGGTCACGGTCCGCGACCCACAGGACATGTCGGCGGACGCTGCTGTCATCGCGGGAGATGAATACCTGTGATGTGGAGACGTCGAGCCCGGACGCGATACTAGGTAGGGTGCGAACCGCGTCCGTTAGACCTTTCCCATAAGGAAGATCAACGACAACGCGGGAGCCTTCCCCTTCCCGGGCCATCGGTGATCCGAAGGTGATTTGCTGATCCGGCTTGTCCGGATTCCCGAGCTTGGCCGCATAGTAGGCGCGCAACACGATGTCGGCCGTCAATCGGCGGAATCTCGGGGTCACGATGGCGGGGGGTATGAGGGGCCGTCCGGGGTCACGCCCCGCGCGGGCCAGCATGCCGACCAGTGCGAGGCAGACGACCGCGAGCCACGGGGTAGGCAGCGTGGGAAGGAGCAGCGTCCACGCGGCGACCACGGCGCCCACGCCGGCGGTGACGGCGAGCCCGCGCGCCCGGCGGGTCCCGCGTAGCTCCCGAGCCAGCTTGAGCCACAGGGCAGCGTCCCCCGCCGACGTCGCGGACTCTAGGAGACGGTCTGTTTCGGGCAGGCTTGCCCACGCGGTCACCCGCGTAGCGGTGCGCACCGCGCCGACCATCGCCGCGCGCAGGACCACCACGGCGTACCAGGGGACGCGTACGGCGTGGTAGGCGACGATGTGGCGCCAGCGTCCGGCGGTGTGCCGCACGGTCGCGGGCAACGTGTCGCGTCGCAGCGACGGGGGGATGATCGGTCGCCGTTCCACCTCGACGGGCGCGGGGGGCGGCGGGTCGACGGGCACCGGCAACGCGGCGCCGACCGGCTCGACGTCGAGGGGAACATCAAAGCTGCTGTCCAGGGGGGCGGGGGCACCCCCCGGGTAG
>NZ_FZMO01000106.1 GCF_900197875.1 Frankia canadensis
CACGAGGGGGCGGGGCCGTGCGGACCCCGGCCGAACAGCGCCGTGCGGCGCAGCAGGGCCGAGGCGCGGGCCAGCTCGGCGAGGCCGTCGGGGACCTGCAGCCGCGGGGCCGTGCCGGGGCCGGTGGGGCCTCGGTCGCACCGGTCGACCGGAGGCTGGGCAGGTGGCTCCGCGGGGTAGTCCTCGGGGCGGTCGTCCGGCGGGGTCCGCGCCGGCGGGATGTTGATCGACTCGCCCGCCGTCGACGGGGCGTGCCTGGCTGGTGAAGGGCCGGATCGGCCGGACGGGGACGGACCCCCTGGGTCGGGGCGACGGTCTGGCGAGGATCCGCTTGACTGCGGCATGCCGCGCGTCCTTCCTTCCGAAAACACCACGGTCTGCGACCGTGCCGACAACGTAGCGATGGGCAGGGCTCGCTGCGAGGGGCGACCCGATGGGAGCGCACGGTGAGACCACTCGACCGTGCGAGGTCCCAGGGCCGTCGGCGACGGTGGCGACGGCGGCGGCGATCCGGACCGGCGGTCGGCGGTCCGGCCTTGCCGGTGGACTGGGCGCGGCGGCGACGTTGCCGCCGGTCGGTCCCGACCGCACCAGCCGGAATCCACCGGTTTCCCCGCTGTCGATAGTAGAAGGTGCCTTGCGCCGGAAGGTGACGATCAGGGGGCCGCCATGTGCAGGCCACTGTTGCTCTACGTGTTGTTTCTCCGCGGTTTCCAAGCTCGATCTTGCCTCCTGGAGGGCCTGTCGATCAACTTTCCGCCGGGTATGAAGCCGGTCGCGGGGCACACGGACGAAGGAAGTCCCGTCCTCGGCGCGCCGGACGGGGAAGGCTTGTGCGGATGCGCCCGGAATCGGGCGGACGTGTCCGGGCGTGCCGCGTCCGCATCGGTGGCGATCGGAGGAGGCGCGCGGCAGAATGGGAACATATCCGCAATAAACCGGAAATTATGACATTCGTTCATGGTGCCCGCTGGTGGGCGCGGTGCTGGCACCACCGGTCCGAGCGATGCCGTCGGCCACCCCTGCTGTCCGGTCGGTAGCCTCGGCATGGTGGCTGATGCGGCCCAGCAGTTCCGTCAGACCCGTCCGGCGCGCCGTGGGCGCGCGGGTGTCGGGCCGTTCGTGGTGCCTCGCGGTGGGTGAGCGCGCGGCGGCGAGCCCACCCGACCCGCTGTTCGGTCCGCGGTGCGGGCTCTCCGGCGCGCACGCGTCGCTGGCCCGCGAGCTTGAGCTGGTCGCGCACCGGGCGTGGCCGCCGCTGGCCGTCCGCGAGCACCGTGGGTGGCTGCTGCGGGCCTCGGCCGGATCGTCGCGGCGCGGCAACTCGGTGTGGGCGCGCGGCGACGTCCCGGATCT
Organism: Frankia canadensis; assembly: GCF_900197875.1. Taxonomy (GTDB): domain Bacteria; phylum Actinomycetota; class Actinomycetes; order Frankiales; family Frankiaceae; genus Frankia; species Frankia canadensis. Next base: position 1,357 of record NZ_FZMO01000106.1, read on the forward strand.
CGCCGCCGGGCTCGCGGCCGTCGAGACCTTCTACCGCTCCGCCGGGTTGCCCCCCACCTTTCAGCTGACGCCGGTCAGCCGGCCATCGGGTCTGCCCGCCGCGCTCGACGACGCCGGCTATGACGACACCGGGCCGACCGACGTCTGCTCCGCGCCGCTGGCCGGGCTCACCCGCGCGGACGCCGGCTCCGCCCCGGCGGGCGGCACCGCCGTCGACCTCCGGGCCGGCCCCGTCGCGGACGAGGGCTGGCTGAGGGTGGCGGGGCAGGTCTTCACCACCTTCGACGGGCAGCGCGTCGGCACCCTGGCCGTGCTCGCGAGACTGCGGCTGCCGACCACCTATGTGACGCTGACCGCCGACGGCGTGCCGGTGGCCGTCGGCCGTGGCGTCACCGACGGTCGCTGGCTGGGCATCTACAGCATGGCCACGCTGCCCGCGGCGCGCGGTCGCGGCGCGGCCCGGCGCGTCCTCGGCGCGCTCGCCCGGTGGGCGGCGCACCAGGGCGCCACCCACGCCTATCTCCAGGTTGAGGAGGTCAGCACCGTGGCCAGGCGTCTGTACGCCGAGCTCGGCTTCCGACCGGTCTACCGGTACTCCTACCGCCGGGCGGCGACCCCGGCCCCGGCGCCTGTCGGGGAGGGCGCCGCGTGAGCCGGGCCGGCGGCGACCTGCTGCGGCCGGGCGGCCTCACCAGGGTGATGGGTGTCGTCAACGTCACCCCGGACTCCTTCTCCGATGGGGGCACCTTCCTCGACCCGGTCGACGCGGTGCGCGCCGGGCTGCGCATGGTGGACGAGGGCGCCGACCTCATCGACGTCGGCGGCGAGTCGACGCGCCCAGGGGCGTCCCGGGTGGCGGCCTCCGAGGAGATGCGCCGGGTGCTGCCGGTGGTCGCCGAGCTCGCCGCCGCCGGCGTGACGGTCAGCGTGGACACGACCCGGGTGTCGGTGGCCGCCGCGGCGGTGGACGCCGGCGCCGTGCTGGTCAACGACGTCTCCGGCGGCGTCGACCCCGACCTGCTGGCCATGGTCGCCGACCGTGGCGTGTACTACGTGCTCATGCACGCCCGCGGCCCGAGCGCCGACATGACCACCCGCGCCGTCTACGGCGACGTGGTCGCCGAGGTGGTCGCCGAGCTGCGCGCCCGGCTGGAGGTCGTGACGGCCGCCGGGATCGCCGAGGACCGGGTCATCCTCGACCCCGGCATCGGGTTCGCCAAGGCCTCGGCGCACAACTGGGCGCTGCTCAACCGGCTCGACGCGATCGCCGCCCTCGGCCGGCCGCTGCTGGTCGGAACGTCCCGCAAGTCCTTCCTCGGCTCGGTGCTGGCCGACCCGCGCGGCGCGGTGCGCCCCAGCGACGAGCGCGACGACGCCACCCAGGCCACCACCGCGCTGCTGGCCGCGGCCGGGGTGTGGGGGGTACGGGTGCACGCGGTGCGCCCGGCGGCCGACGCCGTGCGGGTCGTGCGCGCCTGGCGGCAGGGCAGCTGCGACGATCCGGCCCCCGACAGCCAGGCCGGCGTCGACGCGCCCGCCACCGGTACCCCGCCGTCGCCGGCCGGCCCCGGGCTGCCGCCACTGTTGCTGCCGGGCCTGGCCGCGAGGCCCCCGCGTGGCACGCAGCGGCCGGCCTCGGTGCCCGGCCGTGCCGGCGCGCAGGAAGCGCCGCGGTTCCCCCGGTGACGGCGGCGGACGCGGGCGGACGCCCGCTGGACCGGATCACGCTCACCGGCCTGCGGGTGCGCGGCCGGCACGGCGTGCTGGCGGCCGAGCGCGAGCTGGGGCAGGAGTTCGTCGTGGACGCGGTGCTCTGGCTGGACGCGGCGGAGGCGGCGCGGACGGACGACGTCACCCGCACGGTGCACTACGGCGAGCTCGCCGAGGAGCTCGCCGCGATCGTCGCCGGCCCGCCCGTCGATCTGATCGAGACGCTCGCGCACCAGCTCGCCGCGGCGTGCGCCCGCCGGGAGCGGGTGGCGCGCGCCGAGGTCACCGTGCACAAGCCGGCGGCACCGATCCCCCTCGTCTTCGCCGACGTGGCCGTGACCGTGACCCTGCCGGGCGACGGCGGGCCGCCCCGATGACGCCCGCCCCGGTGACGACGGCGGAGGGCGGGCGATGACGAGCGGCGGCGCGCCGGGCGGACCGGTCCCCGCGGATCGTCCAGCCCCCGCGGATCGCTCAGCCCCCGCGGACCGTCCGGCCCACGCGGTGCTCGCCCTCGGCTCCAACCTCGGTGACCGGTGGGCACTGCTGCGCGGCGCGGTGCGCAGCCTCGACAAGCTGCTCGGGGTATCAGCCTGCTCACCCGTGTACGAGACGGCGCCGGTCGGCGGCCCCGAGCAGGACGACTATCTCAACGCCGTCGTGCTGACGGCACCCGCGCCGCCGCGGGAGCTGCTCGCGGCGGCGCGGGCGGCGGAGGAGCAGGCGCTGCGGGTCCGCACGGTGCGCTGGGGCCCGCGCACGCTCGACGTGGACGTCATCGCCCTCGGCATGCGGCGCAGCGACGACCCGGAGATCCTCCTCCCGCACCCCCGCGCGCATCTGCGGGCGTTCGTCTGCGTGCCCTGGCTGGACGTGGAGCCGGACGCCGTCCTGCCCGGGCACGGCCGGGTCGCCGACCTTGTCGCCCGGATGTCGCGCGACGGCGAGCTCGCCGGCCTGCGGCGCGGCGCGAGCATGCTGCTGGACGAGGGGGGAACGGCGGGGTGAGGCCGACGCGCGCCCGTGACCTCGTCGTGGTGGCGGTCGTCTTCGGCGTGCTCGGATATCTGCTGTTGTGGTGGGCGTACCGGTCGATCCCGACACTGCCGCGCACGGCGCCGCTGTCGGTCGTCCTGATCGGGATCATCGAGCTGCAGGTCGCCGGGCAGACGCGGCGCAGGCTGGCGGGCCGGCCGGGCACCCGGCCGATTCTGCCGCTGACGGTCGCCCGGCTGGCCGCGCTCGCCAAGGCGAGCTCGGTGACGGGGTCGGCCCTCGCCGGGGGCTGGGCGGGTGTGCTCGGCTACACCATTCCGCGCACTGATGAGTTCCCCACGGCCGGCAGCGACGCGATCACCGCTGGCCTCGGGCTCGCCGCCGCGGTGGTGCTGCTCGTCGGGGGGCTCGTCCTCGAACGGGTCTGCCGGGTCCGCAGACCGTGATGCTCGCGGCCCGCGAGGGCGTCGGCCTCGGCCTTCGGTAGGGCGGGCGGAACGGGTCGCGTCCCGGCCGGGGCGGCATGGGGGCCCTTTTTGTCCGGGGTGGGAGCTAGTCTGGGCTGGATCGCCGCAGATGACCGTGATCAGCGTCAGGGTTGTGCCTGTCAACCCGCAGTCGTGTGGTGATGTGCCGGTGTTGCGTGTGCCGGTGACCCGAGGGCGCGGCGGCGCGGTGGCGCGACGCGGAAGCGGAAGGTGCGGGCGGTGGTCGCAGAGGGCCGGAACCGCGAGAGAGCGGGGGACGAGCCGCCGGAAGCGGGCGGCCGCCGTCCGGCGGCCGGTTTCGGGCCGTCCGGTCCACCCACGGGCGGCGGCCGGATCGTCGCGTTCGGGACGCTGCCGGCCCTCCCGCCATCCGGCCAGGCGCCCCGGGCGGACCGGCGTCCCGCGGTGGGCCCCGAGCCTGGCCGGGCGGCGGCGTTCGATCCCGCCGACATGGAGACCGACCCGGCGCCCGAACGGCGGCAGCCGCCCCGGGAACGGCGGCCCCCGGCGGGGGGCCGGCCGGCGGGGGCCGCGGCCGCGGGTCCCCGCCAGACCTTTCGGGCGGTCGCGTTCGGCAACCCGACCGCGGGCGGTGCCGAGGTCATCGCGGTCGATCCCGCCGACGATCCCGCCGACGATCCAGCCGGTCCGGCCCACGAGGCCGCCGGGGGAACGCCTCCCGCCGGCCCGCGGGCGGGTTTCGCGGCACCGGCGGCGTGGCCGTCGGATCCCGATGCCCATCCCGCCAGCGCTCGGTACACGGACGATCGCGGTGTTCCCGCACCCGCACGCTCCGCACCGACAGGCTTTCCTGGCGACGGCCCTCCTGCGGGGTCGGGATTCCGTCAGCCCGACACCGCGGATCCGCGCGCATTTCGCAATGGTGGTCAGGAACCGGCCAGTGGCGCGTCATCCGCGCGCCGCGACCCGCAACGGCCCGGGGACCGTCCGCGCCGGCCCGCGTCGCCGGCGCGGAAGCCGCGCCCGGCCGGCCACGAGGCGGGCACCGCCGGTTCCGGGCCGCTGGAGAAGGTCAGCACCACCGGCGTGCGCCCGGCCCTTCCGGGCGTCGGCCCGCCCCCGCCCGGCGGGCCGGGGCGCTCGGCGGGACGGCCGGCGCTGGACGACGTCAGCTTCACCGGCCGGCAGGCGCCCGTGCGGCTGGACGGGCCCCCGCCGCGGGCGCCCGGCGTGTCTCGCCCCGGCGGCGACCCGGCCGCGTCCGCCGGACGATGGGACGACCCGCCCCCAGCCGTCGGCCGGTGGGACGACCACCCGCCGGCCGCCGGGCAGGATGGCCCTGGCGTGCGGCGCGACCGGCGGGGTCAGGGAGCCCGGCGCGGCCGCGGGGGCGTGCTGGCCGTGCTGCGGGCCGCCATCGTGGTCTCGGTGATCGTTGTCGGCGTGTCGATCGGCCGGACGCTCGCCCTGCCCGGCGATGCCGGCGTCCTGACCCGGCTCGCGGACTGGGGTCGGGCCAACCACCTTTCGTTCCTCGTCGACCGGGTCGACCGGGTCGACCGGGGCCACTGACGTCGACCGGGCCGGACGGCGTCGACCGGAGACGACCGGGGGCGGCGGGTGCGCCGATACGTGGTGCCGCTTTGGGGGCGCGGAGAAAGTGGTCGCGCGCCGTGACGTAACTGATGGTTTGTCTCGCCGAGAGTGGGCGTTGTCGCCTGTTGTTGTGCTTGTCGCTTTATGGTCGTCCTTGCGTGTGATCGAATCAATGTCCGGGTAACCTGGGATCTCCTGGTGCGAGCGGAGTTCCCGAGCGCGTTGGCGAGCGAGGCGGACCGGGCAAAATTGGCGTGTTCCAGTTCGTCGATTCCCCTTGCGCCCTGCCGTCTCGGGCGTGTCCAATCAGGTATTGGTAGGTCTGTCGCATTCCGTCGACCTCGTCTTGCCGTGACGCCCCTCGCGTGCGGCGCCTCACCGGAGGCGGCCGCGCGCGGTGTCTCCAGGGCGTCCGGGTCGCCGACGGTCGACCGAACGCGTGCCCCGGCCCGCCAGGAAGGCATCCAAGGAGGCCACGTGCGTCCGAGATCCGCAGCAGCCCACGCGGTCCCGCTGGCAGGTGCGGCCGGTCAGGGCGCCCCGCGGCGTGACTGGACGGCGTCGGGCCGCTCCGGTGCGGGCGCCATGGCGTCCGACGTCGCCGACGGGCCGGGCCGGCCGGCGACGGAGGCCGAGGCCGTCGCGATCGCCGGCGCGATCCTGGACAGCCCGCTGGTGTCCGCCGCCTCGGCGGAGGATCTGCGCATCACCGGCATCCGCACGTCGACGGGCGCGCCCGACTGGGCGTTCGCCGTCCTGCGCCCGCTCGGCGGTACCGACCCGTCCATCGCCGTGCTGCGCTGGGACACCTGCTGCGGCTGGGTGCTCGACCAGGTGGGCATCGTCCGGTTCACCCGGGGCGCGGGCGGCGGCGGGCCTGCCGTGCGCGGCGCGGAGCTGTCGGTCGCGGGAGCGCCGGGAATCCGCCGGCACGAGGCCGGATCGAGGCGCGGTTGCGAGTCGCCGGCGCGCTCCGGCGGGGCGGCGCGCCCGGGGTAGCGACCGCCGCCCTGCCCACCGGGCGGTCCGCCGGCTACCGTCATGAGGATGTCGATACCGGCCGACGACGAGGTGCGAGACGAGCCCGTGACCCTGGCGGGCTGGTTGCGCGCGAGGCCGGACGACGCGCTGGTCCGGCTCTTCCTGCTGCGACCGGACCTCGCCACCCCGCCGCCGCCCGATTTCGACATCCTCGCCGCGCGGCTGGAGGTCAGGGTCAGTGTCGCCCGGGCCATGGAGCGGCTCGACACGGGCGCCTGCGAGGTGCTGGAGGCGCTGACCCTCCTGCCGGGCGGCGTGTCGCTCGACCGGCTGGCCACGTTGTGCGGCGTCGACGGCGAGGCGGTGGCGGGGCTCGCCGCCGTGGTGGATCGGCTGCGCGAGCTGGGCCTGGTCTGGGGAGACGGGGACGGGCTGCGCGTCGTCGGCATGGTGGTCGATCTGGTCGGGTCGCGCCCGCTCGGCCTCGGCCGGCCGGTGCGGGAGTGTCTCGGCGCCTACCGGCAGAACCAGCTTGCCCGCATCGCCGGCGTGCTCGGCGAGCCCGTCGCGGCCCGCGCGGAGCTGATCGAGACCCTCGGCCGGAGGTTCGACGATCCGGCCGCCGTCCGCGGCTGGCTCGACGACTGCTCGCCCCGGGCCCGCGCGCTGCTCGACCGGCTGGCCGCGGGCCCCGCGCTCGGGACCTCCGCGGAGGCCGGCCGGGTGCCGGTCCTCGCCGGGGCTCGCGGCCCGGTCGAGGAGCTGCTGGCCCGCGGGCTGGTCATCGGGATCGACGAGGAGACCGTCGAGCTGCCCCGGGAGGTGGGCCTTGCCGCGCGGGGCGAGCGGCCTGCCGGCCCGCTGCATCCGCGTCCACCCGCGCTGACCGGCACCGAGATCGGCGTGCCGGCCGCCGACGGCGCGGCGGCCCTCGCCGCGGGCACGGTGGTGCGCTGGGTCGCCACCATCCTGGACGCCTGGGGCGCGGCGCCGGTGACGCCGCTGCGCACCGGCGGCCTGAGCGTGCGCGACCTGCGGGCCGCCGCCCGGCTGCTCGACACCGATGAGCGGACGGCCGCGTTCGTCGTCGAACTCGCCGCGGCCGCCGGGCTCGTCGACGCGACGGCCGGCGTCGACGTCCAGTACATGCCCACCGCCACCTATGACCGCTGGGGCACCGAGCTGGTGCCCGCCCGCTGGGCGGCGCTCGTCGAGGGCTGGCTGCGCGCACCGGTCGCCTCCTGGCTGGTCGGCGAGCGCGACGAGCGGGGCCGGCAGATCGCCGCCATGTCGCTGGACGTGCGCCGCCCCGCCGCCGTCGAGGTCCGCGCCGAGGTGCTGCGCGCGCTCGCGGCCGCGCCGCCGGGTGTGGCACCGGACGACGCCTCGCTGCGCGCCCTGCTGGCCTGGCGGTCGCCGCGCCGGTCGGGGTCGCTGCTGGCGGCGATGATCGACGGCACGCTGGCCGAGGCGGAGCTGCTCGGCCTGATCGGCCGCGGCGCGCCGACCACGGTGGGCCGGCTGCTCGCCGCGCGGCTGGAGGCGGAACGCGCGGACCCGGCGCGCCTGGCCGGCTCGCCGAGCCGGCCGTCGGGCGGCGACGCGGCGCTGTGCGCGCAGCTCGCCGACGCGCTGGCGCCGCTGCTGCCGGCTCCGGTAGAGGAACTACTGCTGCAGGCCGACCTGACCGCGGTCGCGCCGGGGCCGCTCACGCCCACGGCGGCGGCGCGGGTCGCCCGGATGGCGGACGTCGAGTCGACCGGCGCCGCGACCGTCTACCGCTTCTCCGAGGACTCGCTGCGCCGGGCGCTGGACTCCGGCCTGACGGCCGAGGAGATCCACGCCGAGCTGGACCGGCTGGCCCGCACCGGCGTCCCGCAGGGCCTGAGCTACCTGATCGACGACACCGCCCGCCGCCACGGCCGGCTGCGAGCCGGCCCGGCGGCGAGCTATCTGCGCTGCGACGACACCGCGCTGCTCGCCGAGGTCGTCGCGAGCCGGCGCACCCAGGCGCTCGGGCTGCGCCGCATCGCGCCGACGATCGTCATCTCCCCGCTGCCGACCGCCGAGGTGCTCGTCGGCCTGCGCGACGCGGGCTACTCGCCGGTCGCGGAGGCGGCCGACGGCCGGGTGCTGCTGAGCCGCCCGACCGTGCACCGCACGCCGGCCCGCTCGCGCCCGGCCTCGAACGACGTCGCCGACTCCCGGCTCGCGCAGGCCCGGGACGTGCTGCGGCTGGTGCGCCGCGGCGACGACGGCGCGCGGGAGGTGCGGGCGGCGGTCGATGCCGCCCGCGGGGTGGGCGTCGGGTTCACCCGGTCGGCCCCGCTCATCCTGGTGATGCTGCAGGGCGCGGTGCGGGAGCGGCGGCGGGTCCTGCTCGGCTATGTCGATCAGCAGGGCACCCCCCGGGACCGGATCGTGCGCCCGACCGCCGTCGACGGCGGGTGGCTGAGCGCGTGGGACGAGATCAGTGCCGCCTCGCGCCGCTTCGCGCTGCACCGGGTGACCGGCGTCGCCGAGGTCGACGACACCTTCGGCGTGCCGTCGGTGGGCGGCGCCACCCAACGCTGACGCCTCGTTCGTCCGCCTCGCTGGCCTCGTTCGTCCGCCTCGTTCGCCTCGTTCGTCCGCCTCGTTCGTCCGGCCCGCGCGTCCGGCCCGCGCGCCCGCGCCGGCCGTCCGTCCGTTCCGTCGGTGGCCGCCTGTACCGTCGATGCATGGTGGACGGCCCGTTGATCGTGCAGTCGGACAAGACCCTCCTGCTGGAGGTCGACCATGCGGGCGCGGCCGAGGCGCGGGCGGCGATCGCCCCGTTCGCCGAGCTGGAGCGCTCCCCGGAGCATGTGCACACCTACCGGATCACCCCGCTGGCGCTGTGGAACGCGCGCGCCGCCGGGCACGACGCCGAGCAGGTCGTCGACGCCCTGGTGCGCCACTCCCGCTACGCGGTGCCGCACGCGCTGCTCGTCGACGTCGCCGACACGATGGACCGGTACGGCCGGCTTCGGCTGGAGAACGACCCGGTCCACGGCCTGGTGCTGCGCGCGCTCGACCGGGCGGTGCTCGTCGAGGTGGCGCGGGCCAAGCGGGTCGCGCCCATGCTGGGCGAGCGCCTCGACGATGACACCATCCTCGTGCATCCCTCCGAGCGGGGGCGGCTCAAGCAGGCGCTGCTCAAGCTCGGCTGGCCGGCGGAGGACCTCGCCGGCTACGTCGACGGCGAGAAGCACCCCATCGAGCTGGTGCAGGACGGCTGGGAGCTGCGCGAGTACCAGAAGGGCGCGGTCGCGGGCTTCTGGGAGGGCGGCTCCGGGGTGGTCGTGCTGCCGTCGGGGGCGGGCAAGACGATCGTCGGCGCGGCGGCGATGGCCCAGGCCGGGGCGACCACGCTGATCCTGGTGACGAACACGGTCGCCGGCCGCCAGTGGCGCCACGAGCTGCTGCGCCGCACCACGCTCACCGAGGACGAGATCGGCGAGTACTCCGGCGAGCGCAAGGAGATCCGCCCGGTCACCATCGCGACCTACCAGGTGATGACGGCCCGCCGCAAGGGCGAGTACCTGCATCTGGAGCTGTTCGGCGCGCGCGACTGGGGCCTGATCGTCTACGACGAGGTGCACCTGCTGCCGGCGCCGGTGTTCCGGATGACCGCGGACATCCAGTCCCGGCGCCGCCTGGGGCTCACCGCGACCCTGGTGCGCGAGGACGGTCGGGAGGGTGACGTCTTCAGTCTGATCGGGCCGAAGCGGTACGACGCGCCGTGGCGGGAGATCGAGGCGCAGGGCTGGATCGCGCCCGCCGAATGCACCGAGGTGCGGGTCACCCTCACCGACGACGAGCGGATGGCCTACGCGGTCGCCGAGCCGGAGGAGCGCTACCGCATGTGCGCCACGGCCTACAGCAAGCGGGCGGTGGTGCGCCGGCTCGTCCAGCGCCACGCCGACGACCGGGTGCTGGTGATCGGGGCGTACCTCGACCAGCTCGACGAGCTCGGCGAGATGCTGGACGCGCCCGTCATCCAGGGCTCGACGCGCAACAGGGAGCGCGAGCGGCTGTTCGAGGCGTTCCGGACCGGTGAGATCACCACCCTGGTCGTCTCCAAGGTCGCGAACGTCTCCATCGACCTGCCGGAGGCCGGGGTCGCGGTGCAGGTGTCGGGCACGTTCGGGTCCCGTCAGGAGGAGGCACAGCGCCTGGGCCGGGTGCTGCGGCCCAAGGCGGACGGCCGGACCGCGCACTTCTACACCGTCGTCGCCCGCGACACCCTCGACCAGGAGTACGCCGCCCACCGGCAGCGGTTCCTCGCCGAGCAGGGCTACGCCTACACGATCGTCGACGCCGACGACATCCCCGACCCCGACCAGACCTCCGGTCAGGCTTAGGCGCGGGCACCGGCGGCGGGCCGGCTCACTCCGCGTCGGGCGGGTCGATCAGCTCCGCGGTCCGGACGGTCACCGGGAAGGGCCGGGTGGTGGTGAAGACGCCGTCCGGCCCGGTGGCGCTGGTGGCCACGTAGGAGCCGGCGACCAGCTCGTACGCCTCCAGGGTCGTGGTGTCCGGATCGATCAGCCAGCAGGACACGACGCCGTGCTCGCGGTAGAGGTCGAGCTTGAGGGTCCGGTCGTAGCGGCGGGTGCTCGCGTCGGCCACCTCGACGACCAGGAACGGGGTCTCCCGCAGCCGGCGATCCTCGCCCGCCGGGCTCGCGGCGACCACGAGGTCGGGGACGAGCAGGCAGCGCGGCGACAGCTCCACCCCCACGCCGGCCGGCAGCACATGCGCGCCGGAGGTGGCGGCCTCGGTCAGCAGGTGGGTGAGCCGACTGGTGACGCGGGCCCGCAGCGGCGTTGGCCAGGGCCGCAGGACGCAGAGCCCGTCCAGCAGTTCGAGGCGTGCGTCGCCGGGACCGGCGGCGTCGAGATCCTCCACCCGCACCGGAGGTGTGGGGATCGTCACCGAGGGGCGGCGGGAGCGGGAGTGCGGGGCTGCCTGGACCACGATGCCTATCGTGCCCTCCCGCACCGGCCCTGTCGAAAGGCTCGGCGCGTTAATTGTCCGTGTCGCCCAATTCGTCGATGGCTAACGATCGACCGTCCATGAATTGTCGAAAATAAGTGACATAAAACTCTTGTCTGCCGCAATACACGATGGTATCTTGATCGCCGTTGAGGATGGCCGCGCGGACTTTGCCCGGCATACGGCCGTCTCGGGGAGTGCCTCCCTGCGTCCGCTCCGTCCCGAGTGTGGCGCCTGCTCCCAGGCTGAAGAGCCGTCTCCGCGGAACCTCCCGTCCGCGGAGACGGCTCTTTCCACGTCTACCAGGAAAGTTTACCCCATTCGGGGTAGATCCCCGCGTGAATCGGTCATAAACGGCGAAAGGCGGCCCCGCCGAAGCGGAGCCGCCTTCGTTGCCGCGGCTGGACTCAGAAGTCCATGTCGCCGCCGCCGCCCGGGACGGCGGGAGCCGGGTTCTTCTCCGGCTTGTCGGCGATGACGGCCTCGGTGGTGAGGAAGAGGCCGGCGATCGACGCGGCGTTCTGCAGGGCG
>NZ_FZMO01000386.1 GCF_900197875.1 Frankia canadensis
CGGACCTCACAGGAGCGCGAGGTGGCCGCCGGCGACTCGCTGGACCGCAAGATCCAGGAGCTGCGGTACGCGCTCGACATCGAGAAGCGCCTGTCCAAGGACGAGATCCTCGAGCGGTACCTGAACATCGCCTACTTCGGTGACGGTGCCTACGGTGTGGGCACGGCCGCCGAGCACTACTTCGGCGTGCCGATCTCGCAGGTGAACGTCGAGCAGGCGGCGTTGCTCGCCGGCCTGGTGCAGAGCCCGTCGCGGTACAACCCGGCGGCCCATCCGCAGGCGGCGCTCACCCGCCGTAACACCGTGCTCGACAAGATGGCCGAGTACAAGTACATCTCGCCGACCCAGGCGGACGCGGCGAAGCAGGTCCCCATCACCGTGGTGCCCACTCCGCCGCCGGCGGCGGACTCCTGCGTGACGGCCACGGCGCCGTTCTTCTGTGACTACGTCCGCACCCAGCTGCAGGGGAGCCCGTCGCTGGGCAGCACCATGGAGGAGCGCAACCGGCGCATCTACGAGGGTGGTCTGGTCATCCGCACGACGCTGGACCCGCAGGTCCAGCAGGCGGTGCAGGAGGCGGTGAACTCGACGGTCGCGCCGGACAACCGCGTCTCGGCGACGGAGGTCGTGATCCAGCCGGGCACCGGCAACATCCTGGCGATGGCGGTCAACCGGGTGTACGGCCCGGACACCGCCGCGAACCAGACGGTGGTGCCGCTGCCCACGAACGCCACCTTCCAGCCGGGGTCGACGTTCAAGACGTTCGTGCTCGCCGCCGCCCTCGAACAGGGATACGGCACGTCCACGGCGTTCTACTCACCGGCCTGTTACGAGAGCAAGAAGTTCCCTCTGGACCGCGGCGAGGGCGACTGCGCGAAGGGCTTCTCGAACTCGGACCCCGCCGAGGCCGGCATCTACGACATCCCCAAGGGGACCTGGGACTCGGTGAACACCTTCTACGTGCAGCTCGCGGAGAAGACCGGTATCCCGGCGGTGCTGGAGATGGCCAGGCGGCTCGGTGTCAGCCCGCCGCAGGCCGACAAGATCGGCGCCACCGACGGTGCGACGGCGATCGGCGGTGGCCAGTACATGTACGTCTCGCCGCTGCAGATGGCCGACGCCTACGCGACGATCGCCGGCGGTGGCGTGCGCTGCACCCCGCGTTTCGCGACCGGGGCGGTGGACTCCAGCAAGGACCCGATCGACGTCGCGGGACCGCCGAAGTGCGAGCAGGTCCTGGCGAAGGGGGTCGCCGACACGGTGAGCAGCGTGCTGGCCGGCGTGCCGATCAACGGCACCGGCACGAACGCGGCGATCGGGCGCCCCTCGGCCGGCAAGACCGGCACCACCGACGAGTACTCCGCTGCCTGGTACGTGGGCTTCACCCCGCAGATAGCCGCGGCGGTGTCGGTCGGCGACCCGTCGGGCGCCGAATCCCACCCGTTGCGGGGCGTCGTCGCCGACGGCCGGACCTGGCCACGGGTCTTCGGCGGTGACCTGCCGGCCATCATCTGGGGCAAGTCCATGCGGGCGGCACTGGCGAACCTGCCGGTCGTCCCGTTGCCTGCCGCCGACCCGACAGTCGCCCGCGGCACCAAGGGCGGACTATCGACTCCTTGATCGTTCTTCCTATCGTCTGGACGGCAAGTACACCGGAGAGTAATCGAGGCAGGCGCTGCTCGGACCATCCCTCCGGCCGGTATATGTGCTGGTGGTCGGGCCTCGCTCAGGCTCCGTTGCTTTGGTCGCGATCGTCAACGTCGTAGTTTCAACGACGGACTGTAGCCCGCGATGGGGAATCGTCGAAAGGACCTCGCCCTCGGCGCGGCAATGGTGCGGTTACCGCTAAGTCTCGGCAGTAGTGACCTTCAGCTGGCGGGCGGCTGTAACTCACCGCTCTCAGAGCATCTGGCCGATTAGATCTTCGGCTCCTTTTCCGACTGCGGATGTCTTCTGGAGGCGGAGGAAGGCGCGGCGGTAGGTGTCTACCTGGGTGGGGTCGTCGATGGTGATGGGGCGGGTGAGGAGTTCGAGGTGGACGAAGGGGTCGGTGTCGGGGAGGTCTTCGAACAG
>NZ_FZMO01000401.1 GCF_900197875.1 Frankia canadensis
GGCGTCGAGGGCGTACGTCTCGGCGAGGCGCTCGTACATCCAGTCGGCGACCACGTCGGCGGCGGGGTCGCGGCCGAACCAGGTGGGCGGGCTCGCCGTCCGGTCCAGCAGGGCCTCCGCCTCGGGAGGGAGCCACAGGTGCTCGGCGGCGCCGTTCTCCCCGACCCGCTGCGCGGTGATCGAGGTGACGGCCGTGCGGACCGGCGCGACGGACGCCAGGAAGCGCAGCAGCCCGATCCACACCGCGTCCGGATCCGGCAGCGCGGCGACGACCGGCTCCACCGCGGACAGGTAGAGGTTGCCCTCCCGGGCCACGAGCTGCCAGATCAGGAAGGTCGCGAGGCCCATCACGCGTTCGAGCACCTCGTCGCGGCCCGCGGGGCGGCCCTCGACGGGGATGAAGCTGTCGCCGGTGAGCCGGATGTCGGCGTACTCCTTGCTCCGGGGCACCCAGGTGACCTCGTTGGCGGGCACGACGGCGCCGGCGGTGGGCACGAGGTCGTCGCGGGTGATGCCGAGCAGGTCGAGGGCGTGGTGGTGGACCCGTCCGGTGCGGTGCGGGGCGAGGTGGCGCAGTCCGTGATGGGACTGGCCGACATACGCCCGGGTCATCGCCTCGAATCCGCCGGCGATCACCCGTTGGTGGCGGAAGTAGTTCACGCGCGCGCATTCCATCCACAGCCGTAGCGCCGGATGACGGGCGGGCCCGAGGATCACGTCGTTGCTGACGCCGCTCGGCAGCACGTTCAGCGTGAACCCGACGGTCGACGCCGCGACCGCCGCGAACAGCTCCGGCAGCGACGCGGGCACCGGACCCGTGGACGCCGGCCCGGCGAGGTCCGCGGCGGCGCCATCCGGGCCGGCGGGATGCGGGCCGGCGGGATCGGGGCCGGCGTCGAAGCGGATGTCGCCGTCGATGTAAAGGCCACCGAAGGTGTGGACGAGCTCGACGCGCAGGTGGTCGGTGGCGCTGGTGTAGCCGCGGGGACGCTGTTTGGTCATCTCCAGCACGTACTGCGGGTGCAGGTAGAGCGGATGCTCGGCGTGGAACACCTCGTGCACGTTGACGAGGGCCACCCCGGCGTCACGCGCCCACCGGACGACCTGGCGGGCGTCGCCGAACGGGTCGTCGACGCCGGACGGCGGCGCGTCGGGATCCGCGAGCACGGCGGCGGCGCGGGCACGCGGAATGTCCGTCCACAGCACGATGGTCGCCTCGGGGAAACGGCGGGCGGCGGCGGCATAGTGGTCCCGGAACGCCGTGACCTGCGGCATCGGCTGTCCCACCCAGATGCCGTGCACCACGAACGGGATCTCCACCGTCTCCGGCAGCGCCGGCGCCCGCCCCGGACCCGGCGCCGGGTCCGCCTCGGACCCCCCATCGAGCCCCGGCTCCGATCCCGCCCGCACGGTGGCGGCCGGCTGGCCCCAGTACCGCGCCGACGCGGGACGGCGGGCGCGGAACACCGTCGCGGTGTCGGTGTCGAGCGCCGCCGGGGTGAGGTCCGCGGCGGTGGGCGCGGCGCGGGTGAGGCTCAGCCGGCGCAGCAGCGGCCCGACGTGCGCGGGCGGCAGCGCCGCGAGATCGACACCGGCGAGGAACGGCGGCGGCGCCGGCAGACGGCGCAGGCCGAACACGTCGGCCCCCAGCCAGCCGGCGAGCGCCCGCTCGGCGGCCGGGGTGTGCAGTCGTGCGTCGAGCAGCCGCCGCAGCCAGGCCAGCAGGTCAGGCGCCGGCACGGGATGCTGCCAGGCCGGCGCGGCGAGGTCCGCCTCGCGGCACATCAGGGCCGTCAGCCGCAGCCCGGCGCGCATGCTCTCCCGCCGACGCCGGTCGGCGTCCGATTCGTGGGGCACGTGCGCCATTTCCTCACGAACCATCTCGTCGCGCATCAGGTCCGCCACTCACCGCGCAGTCACCGGGCGCCGAGCGGCACGCCCGCGACGCTCAGCCCGGCGGGCCGAGCTCAGCCGCCAGGACCGTCAGACCACCCGGGAGTGCTCGCCGAGACGGTGCCAGGTGCGGTTGTGGTAGACGAGCGGCTCGGAGGACGCCGCGTCCGCCGCCGGGTCACCGGCCGGTGGGGCGCTGGTCCGCAGGGCCTGCACGACGACGACCGTCGAGTCGCCCGCCGACATCCGGTTCACGATGCGGCCGAGGATCCAGGCGTGCGCGCCCGGGAAGTACGGCTCGCCGGTGTCGAGGCGGGCCCACCGGGAGGTGTCGGCGAAGCGGTCGACGCCGCTGGTGGCGCCGAGTTTCGCGAGGTCGAGCTGGCCCGCGCCGAGCAGGTGCACGACGACGGTGGCGGAGCCGAGGATGCCCGGCGCCGCCGACGACGCGCCCGACGCCGAGAAGACCAGCAGCGCCGGTTCGGCGCTGACCGAGAAGACCGATGTCGCCGTCATCCCCACCGGGCCGTCCCCGGGGTCGGCCGTGATGAACGCGACCCCGGCGGGGTGGTTGCGGAACGCGGCCTTGAACTCCGCGGCGCTGACGGACGGCTCGGGCAGGTGACGTGCCACCAGCGGACGCCAGGTCGGCACGTGGTCATCGAGCGGCTCCCTGGCGGTGATCGTGTCGGGCACCGCGGTGTCCTCCCGGCGGGAGTCGGTCGTGAAGCCGTGCATCGGTGCGTCCTCTCCTCGGCGGGGCTGGCTCCACAACAACACGAAACGTGACCTGCACCATGTCGCGGATTGCGACAGAGAGGCGCACGTCACCTTTCCTACCGTCAGTGAGGATTCGGGCGGAGCGCCCGGAAACCCTCGTGGTCGGAGAACCTCACATGGACCAGATCCCGCTAGAGTTCGGCGCGTTCCTCGCGCCGTGGCACCGGGTCGACACCGACACCAACGCCGCCCTCCACCAGGACCTCGACCTGGCGGCGGCGATGGACCGCCTCGGATTCTCCGAGTTCTGGATGGGCGAGCACCACTCGGGCGGCGTCGAGATCGTCGCCGACCCGATGATCTTCCTCGCCGCCGCCTCGCAGCGCACCTCGCGCATCCGGCTGGGTCTCGGGGTGATGTCCCTGCCCTACCACAACCCGTTCCTGCTGGCGGACCGCCTGGTACTGCTCGACCACCTCAGCCGCGGCCGGCTGATGTTCGGCGCGGGCCCGGGACAGCTGGCCGAGGACGCCCGTTACCTCGGCATCGATCCGCTGGAGAACCGCCGCAAGATGGAGCAGTCGCTCGACGTCATCACCCGGCTGCTGCGCGGCGAGACCGTCAGCGAGAAGACCGACTGGTATGACCTGAACGGCGCCTACCTGCAGGTCGCCCCCTATTCGACGATCCACACCGCGGTGACGGCCACGGTGTCGCCGAACGGCCCGAAGCTCGCCGGTCGCCACGGCGCGGGTCTGCTCTCCCTCGCCGCCACCGACCCGGCCGGCGCCGCCGTGCTACGCCAGCACTGGGGCATCGCCGAGGAGATCGCCGCCGAGAACGGCCAGGTCGTGGACCGTCGCCACTGGCGGCTCACCTGCCCGATGCACATCGCCGAGACCGAGGCGAAGGCCCGCGAGAACGCCCGTCACGGCCTGCTGTACCTGATGAACTACCTCTCTCACGTCAGCCCCGGCATGCAGGAGGTTGACGACGTGGACGTCCTCATCGACGGCATCAACACGAGCGGGTTCGGGGTCATCGGGACCCCGGAGATGGCCGTCGAGCAGATCCGGCGTATGCAGGAGAAGTCCGGCGGATTCGGGAAGCTGCTGGTCCTCCACGGCGAGTGGGCCGCCATCGGGCCGAGTATCCGCAGCTTCGAGCTCATCGCCGAGCGGGTCATGCCCGAGTTCAACGGGTCGAAGGCGCGCCGGCAGCGCGGCTACGACGAGACCGTGACCAGCGGCGGGGCGGGCGCGAAGATGACCATGGCTGCCCAGGCCGCGGCGCAGGCACGCTTCGACTCCGAGCGGGCGGCCGCGGCGGCCGGCACCGTGGGATCATGATCCCACGGACTGCTCGTGCGGACGGGGCCGCAGGCTAGAAGGTGTGGCCGGAGAGGTCGAGGCCGAGCGCACGCACCTTGCGGTAGAGGGTCGACCGCGCGATGCCCAGGGCATCCGCGGCCGCCTTCTTGTTGCCGTTCGCGCGCGCCAGCGCCTCCATGAGGGCCTGGGCCTCGACCCGTTCCAGGCCATGCAGCGGCCGGCGGGCGGCCCTGGCCCGAATGACCGCGGGAAGCGCGGCGGCCGTCACCCGTTCCGTCGCCGGCCCGGCGGCCACCGCGCGCACGAGAGCCTCGAGTCCGGCGACGTTCGCCGGCCAGGTCGCCCGGGTGACGATCTGGACCGCCTCCGACGTCCACCGCTGGCGGCGCAGGCCGCCGGTCGCCCGCCAGGTGAGCTCCTCCAGCAACGGCGCGATGTCATCGGTACGGTCCGCGAGGGCGGGGACGTCGACCGTCACGTCGAAAAGGTCCAGCGCCGGCGTCTCGGCGGCGGACGGCTGCTGGGTGCAGGTGGCGACCACCGTGACGCCCCGCTCGCGGGCGAAGTCCAGCGCCCCCGCCAGCACCGGCTGCTCGCCCTCGCCCACGTGCTGGACGTGGCGCAGCAGCACCGCCGCGCGATCGTCGCCGTCGGCCGCGGCGATCGCCGTGCGCAGGCCGGCCGCCCAGCCGCCGGGCGCACCGACCGCACCGGCTCCACCGGCGGGGGTCGCGGCCAGGTCGACCACGCGGAGGTCCGTGATGCCCCGACCCGCGAGCCAGGCCCGGGCGATCACACTCTTGCCGCTGCCCCGCTCCCCGAGCAGGACCACACGGCCCGCCTCGACGCCGGCAAGTCGCCGGCGCAGCGCGGTCCACGCGGCGCTGCGCCCGACCAGGTCCGGCAGGTCCGCGACGGTGCTGGTGGCGGGTAAGGCGTCGACGCCGGCACACGGCGGCGCGGTCGCCCTCGCGCGCAGGCGCACGAGAGCGCCGACGGCGATCCCGCCGTCGACGACGGCCTCCGTGCTCATCGAGACCGCGCTGCCGTCGGACAGGACGAGCCGGTCCGTCCCGGCGCCACCGCCGCCCTGGCGCACCCACCGCCCCGCGCGTTCCCACAGCAGGGCCTGGTCCTGTGGGCCGAGCATCCGCGACGCCTTGGCGTTGGTCACGATGGTGCGCTCGTCCAGGCAGACGACGGCCTGGCCGTTGTCGTGGTTGGCACGCAGGTAGGCGGCCAGCAGCGCCTGCTCGTGCGTGCTCATCGCCCCGGTGAGGTTGCGCTCGATCTCGGCGGCGAGCTCGCAGACCCAGGCGAGCAGCAGGGGCGAGGTCTGGTCGTGGGCGCAGGTCAGGTCGATGGTGCCGATGATCCGCCGGGTCAGCGGATGGCGGATCGGGGCTCCCACACAGGTCAGCTGCAGCGACTCGGCGAAGAAGTGCTCCGGGCCCGCGATGAGCGCCGGCCGGCCGGTCTCCAGGACCATCCCGCCGCTGTTGGTGCCGATGGTGCGCTCGGCGAAGGAAAAGCCGGGAAGCACGTCGTGATGGTCGAGGCGGCGGCGGAAGCCGACGTGCTCGACGTAGCGCAGCAGCAGCCGGCCGGTGTGGTCGGTGAGACAGATACTCGCCGTGGTGTCGGCCAGGTGGTGGCGCCGCGTCTCCGTCACCGCCTGGGTCGCCCGGATGAGCTGCTCGGCCTCGCCCGGCTCGGCGTAGGTCGGGCGAGACCGCTCCGGCTCGAGCCCGTAGCCGAGCGAGCGACGCCAGGAGGCGAGGATGTCGGCGCGGACGCCGGGCAGGCGCTCGACGTCACCGCCGCTGCCCAGAAAACGCTCGCGGCTGCGGTAGACGGCTCGCGCCTGGTCGTCAAGCATCGACTGCGTCCCTCCGGAACATGCCCTCTGAACTGCGACATTGCCATGATGTGAACCTACTGACATTGTGTCAAGAAGGTCCTGCTGTCGCGAATTGCGACAGTCGCGGGGCACGGTCACTCCCTTAGCCTCAACGGCGCCGCACGCACCGGAACGATCAGGGGAGACACGATGAGCGGACGCGTCGAGGGCAAGGTCGCCTTCATCACCGGAGCCGCCCGCGGGCAGGGCCGCAGCCACGCCGTCCGGCTCGCGCAGGAGGGCGCGGACATCATCGCGATCGATCTCAACGAGGCGATCCCCGGCACCGGCTCGCCCGGTGCGACCGACGAGGACCTCGAGGAGACCGTCGCCGCCGTGCAGGCGCAGGGCAGGCGCATTCTCGCCAGCAGGGCGGACGTCCGCGACTTCGCCGCCATCAGGGCGGCCGTGGACGTGGGCGTGGCCGAGTTGGGGCGCCTCGACATCGTCAGCGCCAACGCCGGTATCGCCTCGCTGCCGCACCTCACGCACGAGCTGGCGGAGGAGACCTGGCAGACGATGATCGACATCAACCTGACCGGCGTCTGGCACACCGCGAAGGCGACGATCCCGCACCTGATCGCCGGGGGCCGGGGAGGCGCGCTGGTGCTCACCAGCTCGGCGGCGGGACTCAAGGCGTACGCGAACATCGCCCACTACGTCTCGGCCAAGCACGGCGTCGTCGGGCTCATGAAGACCCTCGCCGTCGAGCTCGCGCCGCACCTGATCCGGGTCAACAGTCTGCACCCGACGCAGGTGAACACCCCGATGATCCAGAACCCGGCGACCTACGAGCTGTTCACCGGCGACCCGAACGCGACCCGGGAGGACTTCGCGCCGGTGTCGCAGGCGACGAACGCGCTGCCGGTGCCGTGGGTCGAGCCCGAGGACGTCAGCAACGCGCTGCTGTGGCTGGCCTCGGACGAGGCCCGCTACGTCACCGGCGTCGCCCTGCCGATCGACGCCGGCACCGTCCTCAAGTGACCGCTGCGGCCGGGGCGCGCGGGCAGCGGGCGTTCTGATCGCGGTGGGCCTGGCGGTGACGGTTCTGCTGCGCTACACGCCGTTCGCCGCTGGGCGCAGGCGCTCGGGGCCAACGAGAGCGCGGCCTACCTCGCCGGCGTCCCGGTCCGGCGGATCAAGATCGCCGCCGCCGGCGAGGCGGGCGCGGCCATCCAGGCGAGATCGGCGACCGTCACGACGAGCCGGGCGGCGATCGCCTCCGCCTCCAAGCCGGAGTCGAGGGCGCAAGGGCCGCCTCGCCGGCGAGATCAGTGGCGCACCGCTGTCCGAGGAGTCGATCCTCCACGCGATCGCCTGACGGACCCGGCCACCCCAGCCACCCCGTCCGTGGCGGCGCGAGCGAGGACAGGGTGGCCGGGCTCGTCCGCCGGGCTCGGGCTGGCACTACCTGCCGAACCCGCCGATCAGGCGTCGGGCACGGGGCGCAGGGTGTTGCGGTCGGTGTGGGCCACCGGGGCGCCGGGAACCCGCACGTGGGTGATGGTGGTGGTGGAGTCGTAGGACCAGGTGCCGTCGGGGTTCGCGGTGATCGCGACCTCGTAGAGCGTGGTCTTCGCGGCCCGGTCGAGGTACGGGTTGGACAGGATGCCGTAGGTGACGGAGCCGAGCTCGGCGCGCAGGGTGAAGCTGGTCGCGTCGGGCGCGGCGGCACCGCCGGCGATGAGGGTCTGGCCGCGCGGCACCATGAACGAGCGCAGCACGTGGCCGAGCTCGGCGTCCCACAGCCAGTAGCCGACCTCGGTGTGGAACGGGTTCTCCTCGCCGGTGCGCCAGGCGGCCATCCGGTAGTCGAGGCCGTAGAGGTGCTGGGTGCCGTTGTCGACGGGGCCGAACGGCTTGAGGGTGACCCGCTCCCGGTAGGGAGTCGTGATCATCGAGCCCTCGACGTTCCCGAAGGCGACGTCGACGCCCTGGTCACCCTCCCACTCGCCGGCCAGGGCTGCCAGCGGGCCCCACTCGGGCCCAACCTTCTCGGTCAACGCCGAAACCTCCTCGTCAGGTCCTGCTGAGCAGAACTGTGCCACCCGCGGGCCGCGGGTGGGGTCGATACGTGTCTCGCCGAAGCAAGCTCACCGTATGGGTAGGAACCGTATGGGCAGGACATGTCGGACTGGGAAACGGGGAGATCGCGCACCGGTGCCGAGGGAGCGGGTCAGGCCCCGGCACCGGTGCGCCCCGCCACGCGGCTGGGTCAGGCCGGCGTGGCGGGCGTGTGGGGCGCCGCCGCCTCGTGCTCGTAGTTCGCCCAGCGTTCCTCGATGTCCTGCTGGGCGAGTTCGGTCAGGCGGGCGGCGGCGTCGGGGGCGACCGCGCCGAGCCGCGTGAAGCGCGTCTCGGTCGCGGCGAACTCGGCGAACGGCATCGACGGCTTGCGCGAGTCGAGGCTGAACGGCGCCTCGGACCGCGGGTCGTAGCGGTAGAGCGGCCAGTAGCCCGAGCGCACGGCGGCGCGCTGGTGGCTGAGGCCCTCGGTCATGTCGATGCCGTGGGCGATGCAGTGGCTGTAGGCGACGATGAGCGACGGGCCCTCCCAGCTCGCGGCCTCGGTGAACGCGCGCACGGTGTGCCGGTCGTTGGCGCCGAGGGCGACCTGGGCGACGTACACGTCGCCGTAGGCGGCGGCGATGAGGCCGAGGTCCTTCTTGCGGGTGCGCTTGCCGCCGCCGGCGAACTTCGCGACGGCGCCGCGCGGCGTCGACTTGGACGCCTGCCCGCCCGTGTTCGAGTACACCTCGGTGTCGAGGACGAGCACGTTGACGTTGCGCCCGGAGGCGAGCACGTGGTCGAGGCCTCCGAAACCGATGTCGTAGGCCCAGCCGTCGCCGCCGACGATCCACACCGCCCGCTCGACGAGGTCGTCGAGCAGCGGGTCCAGACGCCTGTAGATCCGCGGATCGGCGGTGGCGGCGGTGGCGGCGGTGGCGAGGCGGCGGCGCAACTCGGCGACGCGCTCGCGCTGGGCGGCGATGCCGGCGTCGGTGCTCTGGTCGGCGCCGAGGATGTCGTCGACGAGCTGGTCGCCGGTGAGGGCGGGCGCGACGTCGCGCAGCAGGCGGCGGGCCTCGCGGGCGCGGGCGTCGAGGGCCAGGCGCATGCCCAGGCCGAACTCGGCGTTGTCCTCGAACAGCGAGTTCGCCCAGGCGGGGCCGCGGCCGTCGGGGCCGGTCGTCCACGGCGTCGTCGGCAGGTTCCCGCCGAAGATCGACGAGCAGCCGGTGGCGTTGGCCACCACGATGCGGTCGCCGTAGAGCTGGGTGAGCAGCTTCAGGTAGGGCGACTCGCCGCAGCCGGCGCAGGCCCCGGAGAACTCGAACAGCGGCAGCCGCAGCTGCGAGCCGCGCACGTCGTCGCCGGGCACCAGGGTCGGGTCGAACGCCGGCAGCGTCTCGAAGAACGCCCAGCCGGCGCGCTCCTCCGCCAGGCGCGGCGCGGCGTCGACCATGTCGAGGGCCCTGTGCTCGCGGTCGTCCTTGCTGACGGCCGGGCACACCTTCGCGCACAGGCTGCACCCGGTGCAGTCGTCCGGGGCGACCTGAACGCTCACCCGCAGCCCGGCCAGGTCCTTCTCCTTCGGCTCCCGCGACTTGAAGGTGGCGGGCGCGTCGGCGAGCAGCGCCGGGTCGTAGGCGCTCATCCGGATCGCGGCGTGCGGGCAGACCATCGCGCACTTGCCGCAGTTGATGCACAGCTCGGCGTCCCAGACGGGCAGCTCGCGGGCGATGGCGCGCTTCTCGTAGCGGGCCGTTCCGACCGGGAAGGTCCCGTCGACCGGCAGGGCGCTGACGGGCAGCAGGTCCCCCTCCCCCGCCATGATCCGCGCGGTGACCTCCTTCACGAACACCGGCACGTCCGCGGCGGCGCCCCCGACACCGGCACCGTCGAGCAGGCCTGTCTCTGCGCCGACGGCGACGCCGAGCCGGCGCGCCGGGCGGTGGCCGACCGTCCGCTCACGCAGATCCACCTCGGCGAGCGCGCCGAGGGAGGCGTCGACGGCGGCGTAGTTGCGGGCGAGCACCGCCTCACCGCGCTTGCCCTGGGCGACGCGGATCGCGTCCTTGACCGCCGCCACCGCCTTCGCCGGCTCCAGCAGGCCGGACAGGGCCAGGTAGCAGGTCTGCAGGACGGGGCTGACGATGCCGGGCAGGCCCGCCTCGCGGGCGACCCGGTCGGCGTCGACGACGAACAGCCGCCCGCCGCCGTCGAGCAGATGGCGCTGCGCGTTCGTCGGCAGGTGCGCCCACACCTCGTCCGCGCCGTACGGGCTGTTGATGAGCACGGTGGCGCCGGGCGCGGCGACGGCGAGCACGTCGACCCGCTCCAGCAGCGAGAACTGGTGCACGCCGACGTACTGGGCGTCCCGGATCAGCCAGGGGGCGTCGATGGGCCGCGGGGACAGCCGCAGGTGCGAGACGGTCATCGACCCGGACTTCTTCGAGTCGAAGACGAAGTAGGCCTGGGCGTGCAGGTCGGTGTGGTCGGCGACGATGCCGGCGGTGGCCCGGGTGGCGCCGACGGTGCCGTCGCTGCCCAGGCCGTAGTACACGGCGCGGCGCACGTCGCCGGGCTCGCCGAAGTCGGCGTCGTCGACGGGCGGCAGCGACAGGTGGGTGACGTCGTCGTGGATGCCGACGGTGATCTCGCGGCGCGGCTCGTCCCGGGCGAGCTCGGCGAACACCGCCGCGGCCATCTCCGGGGTGAACTCCTTCGACGCGAGCCCGTAGCGACCGCCGATGACCCGCGGCATCGGCGCCGGCCCCGTCCGCTCGGCGAGGGCGGCGAGGACGTCGAGGCGCAGCGGCTCGCCGACGGACCCCGGCTCCTTCGTCCGGTCGAGGACGGCGACGGCGCGCACGGTCGCGGGCATGGCGGCGAGCAGCGCGGCGGTGTCGAACGGCCGGTAGAGACGGATCTGCACACAGCCGACCCGTTCGCCGCGGGCGACGAGCGCGTCGACGGCGTCACGCACCGCGGAGCGCCCCGAACCCATGATGACCACGACCCGCTCGGCCTGCGGATGACCGTGGTACTCGACGATCCGGTAGCGCCGTCCGGTGGCCGCGGCGAGGGAGTCCATCGCCTGCTGGACGAGTGCCGGGACGGCGGCGTGGTAGACGTTGGCGGCCTCGCGGGCCTGGAAGAACGTGTCCGGGTCCTGGGTGGTGCCGCGGATGACGGGATGGTCGGGGTTCAGCGCCCGGCGGCGGTGGGCCTCGATGTGGCCGGCGTCGAACAGGGCATCGAGGGTCGTGTCGTCGATCTCGGTGACCTCGCCGAGCTCGTGCGAGGTGCGGAAGCCGTCGAAGAAGTGCAGGAACGGGACCCGGCTGGCCAGGGTGGCCGCGTGCGCGACGGCGGCGAGGTCGTGCGCCTCCTGCGGGGAGGCGGAGGCGAGCATCGCGAAGCCGGTCGTGCGGGCGGCCATCACGTCGCTGTGGTCACCGAAGATGGACAGCGCGTGGGTGGCGATCGTGCGGGCGGCGACGTGCAGGACCATCGGCGTGAGCTCGCCGGCGATCTTGAACATGTTCGGCAGCATCAGCAGCAGGCCCTGCGACGCGGTGAACGTCGTGGACAGCGCCCCGGCCTGCAGCGCGCCGTGCACGGCGCCGGCCGCGCCGCCCTCGCTCTGCAGCTGCACGACCTCGGGGACGGCGCCCCACAGGTTGGGCCGTCCCTTCGCCGCCCAGGCGTCGGCGAGTTCGCCCATCGCGGACGCCGGGGTGATCGGGTAGATCGCGATCACCTCGCTCGCCCGGTAGGCCACGGACGTTGCGGCCTCGTTCCCATCGATCGTCTTCTGACCCATGCCGTCCAGGGTCGCCTCGCCGATGCGGCGGAGACGAGGGACCTCCTTCCCCCGTCGGCGGCCGGAAGAGCCCGGCACGATCGCGCCTCCCGGTTGCACCGGCCGGTAGCGTCGGGTGCGTGAGCCAGGGCGAGTCGGGAAGCGGACGGGATTTCGGCGCCATCCACAGCCACGGGCTGGTGCGCGTCGCGGCGGCGACGCCGCTGGTGGCGACGGCGGATCCGGCGCGCAATGCCGAGGCGACGATCGCGCTGGCCCTGGAGGCGGGCGCGGCCGGCGTGGACGTCGTCGTCTACCCGGAGCTGGGCCTGTCCGCCTACGCGCTCGACGATCTGCACATGCAGGAGGCGCTGCTCGGCGAGGTCGAGCGCGCCGTGGCCACGGTGTGTGAGGCGAGCGCGGAGCTCGGGCCGGTGCTGCTGGTCGGGGCGCCGCTGCGGCGCGGCGGGCGGCTCTACAACACGGCGCTGGTGATCTCGCGCGGGCGGCTGCTCGGCGTCGTACCGAAGACCTACCTGCCGAACTCGCGGGAGTACTACGAGAAGCGCTGGTTCGCCTCGGGCGCGGGCACCGACGGGGGTGAGATCACGGTGGCGGGGCGCACGGCGCCGTTCGGGACGGACCTCGTCTTCGCCGCCTCCGACCTCGCCGATCTGGTCGTCGGGGTGGAGATCTGCGAGGACTACTGGGCGCCGGTGCCGCCGTCGTCGTTCGCGGCGCTGGCCGGGGCGACGCTGCTGGCGAACCTGTCGGCGTCGAACATCGTCGTCGGCAAGGCGGCGGTGCGCGCGTCGCTGTCCGCGGCGCAGTCGGTGCGGGCGATGGCGGCCTACGTGTACTCGGCGGCGGGGACCGGCGAGAGCACGACGGACCTGGCCTGGGACGGGCAGGGCACGATCCACGAGCTCGGGGACCTGCTCGCCGAGTCGGAGCGGTTCGCCGACGGGCCGCAGCTCGTCGTCGCCGACGTCGACCTCGCCCGGGTGCGCCTGGAGCGGATGCGCACGCCGACGTTCGGGGACGCGGCGGTGTTCGCTGGGGAGCCGTCACGGCGTTTTCGCACGGTCCGGTTCGATCACCGGCCGCACCGGCGGGACGTCGGGCTGCGCCGTCACCAGCGGCGGTTCCCGTTCGTGCCGGACACCCCCGAGCGGCTCGACCTCGACTGCTACGAGGCGTTCAACATCCAGGTGCACGGGCTGGTGCGCCGGGTGCGGGCGACCGGCGGCGGCCGGATGGTGATCGGCGTGTCCGGTGGGCTGGACTCGACACACGCGCTGATCGTCGCGGCGAAGGCGTGTGACCTGCTCGGCGTGCCGCGCACGTCGATCCTGGGGTACACGCTGCCCGGCTTCGCGACGTCGGAGGAGACGAAGGCGAACGCGTGGGCGTTGATGCGGGCGCTCGGGGTGACAGCGGCGGAGATCGACATCCGCCCGGCGGCGCGCCAGCTGCTGGGTGACCTCGGGCATCCGGCGGCGGCCGGGGCGGCCCAGTACGACATCACCTACGAGAACGTGCAGGCCGGGCTGCGCACCGACTACCTGTTCCGGCTCGCGAACCTGCAGGGCGGGTTCGTCGTCGGCACCGGCGACCTCAGCGAACTGGCGCTGGGCTGGTGCACGTACGGCGTCGGCGACCAGATGAGCCACTACGCCGTCAACGCCGGCGTCCCGAAGACGCTGATCCAGTACCTGATCCGCTGGACGGTCAGCTCCGGGCAGGTCGACGACGCCACCGGCCGGCTGCTCACCGCGATCCTGGACACCGAGATCTCCCCGGAGCTGGTGCCCGCCGACGCCGAGACCGGCGCGATGCAGAGCACCCAGGACCGGATCGGCCCCTACGAGCTGCACGACTTCTTCCTGTTCCACGTGCTGCGCTACGGGCTGCCGCCGTCGACGGTGGCGTTCCTCGCCTGGCACGCCTGGCGCGACGCGGGCACCGCCGGCTGGCCCGCCGGCTTCCCCGCCGCGGACCGGCACGCCTACGACCTGCCGACGATCGAGCGCTGGCTGCGGGAGTTCCTGGTCCGTTTCTTCGCCGTGTCGCAGTTCAAGCGCTCGGCGCTGCCGAACGGCCCGAAGGTCTCCTTCGGCGGCTCCCTGTCCCCCCGTGGCGACTGGCGAGCCCCCTCCGACGCGAGCGCCGCCGCCTGGCTCGCCGAACTCGACCGCAACGGCCCACGGCGCCAGCGGGGCTAGCGGGGCTCCGGCGGGAGGCCGGGGTGGCGGCGGGCGGCGAGGACCGCGGCGCCGCCGGCCGCGGCGAGAACGGCGGCGACCAGGTAGGCGACGACGAACGGCCCGGCATGCACCGCGTCGCCGACGATCGCCGACAGCAGGCTCATCCCGATCACCGCGCCGATCTGCAGCGAGGTCTGCTGCAGGGAGCTGGCCAGGCCGAAGCTGTCGGCGGGTGCGGCGTTGCCGGTGATGACCAGCAGCGGCGGCTGCGCGTGCCCGAACGCCAGCCCGCTGACGATCAGCCCGGCGATGACGACGCCCAGCAGGTCAAGGCGGGTGCCCAGCGCCAGCAGGACGAGGGCGATCGCGTACCCGGCGCCGGCGACGGCGGCGAGCGTCCGGGCCGACATGACCCCGCCGAGCCGGCTCGCCGACGGCGCGGCCAGCGCGATCGACAGCGTGCGGGCCATCGTCACCACCGACGTCAGCGCCACCGACAGCCCGAACACGCCTTCCAGGAGCAGCGGGGTGACCAGGAAGTTCCCCAGGTGCGCCGCGCCGAAGAGGAACGAACTGGCGCCGGCGGCGCGGATGTCGCGCTCGACGAGCAGCTCGGTGGGGATCACCGGCGTGCGGGTACGCCGCTCGACGAGCATGAGCAGCCACAGCAGCAGCGGGACGGCGACCAGCAGGCCGATGACGATCGGCCGGAACCCCCAGCTGGCGGCCCGGTTGACGCCGAACGTCAACGCGAACGTGGCCGCCGCGAGTACGACGGCGCCGGCGCGGTCCAGGGTGATCCCGCGGTCGCCACTGTCGTGCGGCAGGATCCGCGCCGCCGCGACCAGTGCACCGAGCGCCAGCGCCGCCTGGATGAGGAACAGCGGCCGCCAGCCGATCGAGTCGATCACCAGGCCGCCGACCGCGAGCCCCGTCACCGACGCCCCCGACAGCACCCCCGACGCCATCGCCGAGGGCCGGACCCGCTCCTGCGGCGGGAAGGCGTGGAACAGCATCGCGAACGACGCCGGAATCGTCGCCGCGCCCGCCACCTGCGCCGCCGCCCGGAACGCGATGAGCGAGAGCGGATCCCAGGCCACCGCCGTGGCCACCGAGAACACCACGGCGAGCACCGAGCCGACGAGGAACGTGCGCCGATGGCCGCGGATGTCGCCGACCCGGCCGAGGATCGGCATGGCCACCGCCTGGGCGAGCATCGCCCCGGTCACAGACCAGGCGATGAGGTCGACGCTGCTGTGCAGATCACCCGCCACCGTGCGGATCGACACGGACAGCACCGTCGCCGTGAACGTCGTCGCGAACATCCCCGCCAGGCACACATAGAGGATCAGCCGCCGGTCAGGATCTCCGCCGGCGCGCGGGGACGAATTCCGCGAATATGCCGGATTTTTCGCTTCTGCAGCGGAAACGGCCTGAATCGTCGTCTCTTCGGCCGCGACCACCGGCCGGGGCGCGGGCGGTGGGGTCGGGATGGCTCGCCGCGGGTCCTGGTCCTGCGTGAACACCCGAACTCCCCTCCAGCACCCGCGCCGCAAACCCTCCGATCGTCAACTGTCGGTCCGCGTCAGCGCAACCAGTTGCTCCGTGCTCGTCCCGTTGTTATTGGGTGGCGCTGATCTGTGCCCGCTACATCCCTTTGGAGGCTATTTCGGATAGGCGGCGAAGGCCATGATCCACGTGCCGGGATGGGTGGCGCCGGACTGGTCGAGGACGGGGCCGGCGTCCCAGGTGAGCGGCGTCGAGGTGGTGGTGTCGGGCGGGGTGACGAGGACACGGACCGCGTCGAACGCGCCGTCCGCGCCCGGTGAGACGGTCAGGTAGCGCAGGTTCGCCCGGGTCTGCCCGCCCGGGGCGAGCACGATCCGGCTGGGCCGGACGAGTGGTGAGCGCACCACGTCGTAGGTGGACCCGTCTCGCGCTACCAGCTCGACGCCCGGATACCCGGTGACGGCGCAGCTCCGCGACGACCGGTTCGTGAGGATCACCGGGCGCTCGTGCTGGTCGCCCGTGTTCACGTGGGCCGCCCCGAGCGTCACGGTCAACTCCCCCGCCGCGCATCGCGCCGCCGCCCGTCCGGCCGGCGCCGCCGAGCCTCCGCCGACAGCCGCCGTCACTCCGGTCGCCGTGGCCCCGGTGGCCCCGGGCGCTGTCGTGCTCGGTCCCGGTCCCGCGGGACCCGACCCGCTCACGGTCGCGGCGGTCGAGCCGCCACAGGCAGCAAGCGAAACGCCGAGCAGAACCGCCAGCGGCCCGGCCGCCGCACCGGCGACGGCGGAGCGAAGCGGGAGACGTCGCATCGCGCGTCCTCATCCTCAGGAGCCCGCGATCTCCACGCCACACGCCACCGCCGCCGACCAGCGCGGGCTCCGACCACCCGGCGACGCCACGCAGCGTATGCGCCCCATCAACCTCCGGCAGATCGGAAGCGCGACACCCCCGCGTCACCCGTGTAGTCGGCCAGCCGACGCCGCCGCGGCGCCGCGCGAGCGGTCCCGCCCAGGAAGCTCAGGTCGACTCTGCTCGGCCCTTGGCTACGACGGATTCGTAGTCGGTCAGGATCCGGTCCGTCGGGACGCGCGTCGGGAAACGGACGATCCGTCCGGAGTTCTTTTCAATCACCCGGCCCAGCGAGCCCACAAACGAGTCGCCGAGGTAGCCCGTCTCGTTGATGAGCCACCCCTGCGGGAACTCGATGAGACTCCAGGGCCGCTCCCGGTCGTCGCTGGACCGCCCGAGCAGCGCCGCGGCTATCTCCCGTGCCCTTCTCTCGTCAATCACGCGTCGTCCTCCCGAACCGGCCTGCCGTCGCCGTCAAAAAGGATGGAATAGTAGTGTGCTATCCGTCGATCGGAGAAGCCGGTGATCGCCTCGGTGGGCGGCCACGGTTCAGCCGCCCCCTCCTGCCCGTCGACTGCCAGGACGCGGCCGCCGTCGTTCACCGCGTTGAACCAGTGCGCACCGCCCGTTCTCCAGCGCACGAGTACCAGCGCGGAGCTACCGGGACCGGCATTCTGGAGATCGCGTTCAATACCCGCGGAACTCGTGCGTCGCTCCGTGGATCCGGCCCATTCCCGCATGCGGTCAATGGACTCTCCCTGCACCTCGGGGTCGGCAAGAGCCGCCGCCGTCGACGGCTCGCCTCGCCAGCTCAGCTCGACCGCCCGTGTGCACTCGCCACAGTTGTAGCCACGCCCGTCCGCCTCGGGCTCCGGATTGACCTCTCGAACCCACTCGGCCGGAGCCCGGCGCCCACCCGCTACGTCGGACTTCGGCTCAGGCAGCAGGTACTCCCCCGGATATCGCCGCCAGACGTCATCCATACCCTTCGCAACATGATCGGGGATCACCCGTCCAGCGGGCTTCTCAGACGCATCCTGTTCGGCGGCGCCTTGCCCGGCACGGCGATGCGTTTCGTCGGCTCCGCCGATCCCATCGCCTTTCGCGATGCTTTCTGGGGCTTTGCCCGCTGCGTCACGGTCGAGCGCGTCGGACTTCGCGACGGCGCCGGCGAGTTCGGGGAGCCGTGACACCTGCGACTCAGTCGGCTCGTCCAGGCCATCCAACAGCCGTAGCTTTGCATCAAGCGCACGGGTCCGCGCGATCTCGGGCGGCGGAAGCCCGGACGGGGCATCCCCGCCCTTCGGTACATCAGCGGACATCGGAGCTCACGGAATCAGTATCGTCACCCCGCCCCGGGTAACGCGCAGCAAAACGGGATGGCGACCACAGGCCGTTCTCGTTATCGCGGCTCTCACCTGCCTGTCCGCGCTGTCCCAGGGCACGGCCACCACATATCGGCAGGGCGACGATCTCTTCCGGAGTTCCACCTCTGTGCCCGCACGGACACATTCTCTTCCGCCCGCGCACAGAGGCCGACGCGGAAGCCGACGCGCCGGGCGGGGAGTCAGCGAAGGCGGGAGGCGCGGGCGAGGACGAGGGTGCGGCCGGCGGCGTCGGCGACGACGGCGCGGGCCACGGCGAAGCGTCGGCCGGGGTGCTCGACCTCGGCGGTCGCGGTGAGGGCGGAGCCGTCGCCGGGGATCGAGCGGACGAAGGTGAAGTCGAACGTCTCGCCGTCGACGGCGGCGCCCGCGGGGGTGGGCGAGGCCTCGTCCAGCGCGGCGGACATCGCGCGCTCCGCGAGCATGGCCAGCACGCCGCCCTGGATCTGGCCGCGGGAGTTGATCAGGCTGGGATCGGCCACGGCGGTCAGGGTCGCGGCCGCGGCGCAGACGTCGGCCGTCCGCAGGCGCAGGTACGGGCGCCAGTCCGGCGAGGAGGTGGTGGTGGTCGGGTCGGGCGCGGCGAGGGGCGCGGAGACAGGCGCCGGGCGCGGCGACGGCGGCACGGTGAGCAGCGCGCACTTCGTCGAGACGTACGCGATCACCGCCCCGCCCTCGGCCTCGACCACCTCGCCGCTGGAGATGACGCTGCGGGCGCTGGCGTGGTCGACACGGCCCCACAGGTGCAGCCGCTCGCCCGCCGGCCGGCCGAGCCGCAGGAAGTGCGCGTGGATCTCCAGTGTCGTCATCACCTTGCCGGCGGGCACGGTGGACGCCACGGCCGAGCCGAGCGCGCCGTCGATGGCGATGAACAGGGTGCCGGGCGCCAGCCGGCCGGCCTCGTCCAGGATCCGCCCGTCGACCCGCTGCGCGTACACCGCGTGCCCGGGGGCCACCTCGGTGATCCGGGTGCCGAAGTACCGGTGGGCGGGGATGAGATCGGCCCCGGCAGCCACCGTGGCCCGCAGGCGGGCCAGGTGTGGCGAGCTCTCGTCGACCGGCGCGCTGTCCAGGGTGTCTGTCATGGCCTTTCGGACGCTACCGAGAAGCCGGTTTCCACGCATCCGATCGACGCGGGCGGCAGACGACGCGCGACAGGCGGCGCGCCACGCCGAGCTCCTGGGCGGGCACCGCGAGGCACTCCAGTAGCCTCGGATCCACCCTGACGTCCCCATCCTCCCACTTCCCGGAGCACGGAATCGGACAGCGGCTCGCACTCGGACGATGCGCCACGCACCTAGATCGTTGACCAATACTTCGACCCGCACATACCGTCACCAAACGGCCGTATTCCGAACGTCGGCCGGCAGCCCGGCCCCCGCGTTCCCGATCCAACGGGTGGAGATTCATGCGTGCCTTCAACGTGAACGTGGACGTGTCCGGTCGGACGGAGCTCGGCGGGATGCTGTGGACGGCCACGACCATCCATCTGCCCGAGGACACCGACGGTCCGACGACCGTGCTGTTCGCGTTCCCGGGCGGCGGCTACGGGCGCAGGTACTTCCACATCGACGCGCAGCCGGGGTACAGCCAGGCGGCGCACCACACCGCGGCAGGCCTCGTCGTCGTCGCCTGCGACCACTTATTCGTCGGGGACAGTGCCCGGCCGGCCGACCCGCTGGCCCTGACCTACGAGAACCTCGCCGCCACCAACCACGCCACCGTGCGGCATGTGGTGGACGGGCTGCGCGACGGCACCCTCGCCCGCGACATCCCGCCCCTCGACGTGGCGAACGTCGTCGGCGTCGGCCACTCGATGGCCGGTGCCCTGCTCACCGTCCAGCAGGCGAACCATCGGACGTTCGACGGCGTCGCGTTCCTCGGCTGGAGCGGGCTGGGTGCGAGCCTGCCTGCGCAGGGAGGAGGGCGTGCCGGCTACACGTTCCCGGCCCGCGGCACTGATCTGCACTCCATCTTCGCGAAGGTCGTCGAGGCGGCGAGCCTCAACGAGGAGGAGTTCCGCTTCTTCCTGCACTGGCCGGACGAGGGACCGGCGCTGATGGAGGCGGATCTCGCCTGTTACCAGCCGTTCAGCGGCGTGATCCGTGGTGACACGCGCTCACCGTGGGGAAGCTCCACCATCCCGCCGTGCGCGGCCACCATGCTCACCGAAGGTGCCGTCGCGGTCGAGGCGGCGACGATCGACGTGCCGGTGCTCGTCGGCTGCGGGGAACGCGACATCGTTCCCGACCCGTGGGCCGAGCCGTCCGCGTACCGTTCGTCGTCGCAGGTGTCGCTCGTCGTCGTCCCGCGGATGGCGCACGCCCACAACTTCGCGCGCACCCGCGAGCGGCTCTGGGATCACGTCGTCGCGTTCGCGCGGCAGGCGCAGCCGACGAAGGTCGCCGCCTGAGCCGCTACAGCAGGCGGGTGCCGCGGGCCAGCAGGACGGGGCGCCCACGGGAGTCGGTGACGACGGCCCGGGCGACGGCGAAGCGGCGCCCGGCGTGCTCGACCTCGGCGGTGGCCGTCAGTGGCGTGCCATCGCCCGTGGCCGGCCGGACGTAGGTGAGGTCGAAGGTGGCCGCGTCGGGCTGACCGCCGTCGGAGGCCGGCGCCGCCTCGTCCAGAGCCGTGGTGATCGCCCGTTCCGCGAGCAGGGCGAGCACTCCGCCCTGCACGTGGCCACGCATGTTGGTCAGGCCGGGACCGGCGGCGGCGACCAGCGTCGCCCCGCTGGCCGAGGCACTGACCGTGCGCAGGCCCAGATGCGGCCGCCAGTCCCGCGCGGGCCGTCCGTCGCCCGCCGGCTCGGCGGACTGGTCCGGGCTCGCGTCCACAGCCGCGGGCGAGGCCTCAGCCGGGGCCGGGGGCGGGGTTGGAGACGGGATCTGTCGGATGACGCCGCAGCGGGTCGAGATGCGGGCGAGAACCTCGCCCGCCGCCGTGGTCACCTCGCCGCTGGCCAGGGCGCTGCGCTCGCTGGAATGCCCGAGGCTCGCCCGAACGCGCAGCCGATCACCCAGGGGGGCGCCGAGCCGGACGAACTCGACGGTCATCTCCAGCGTCGTCATCGTCAGGTCGACGGGCACGCAGGTCGCGATCGCCGAGCCGAGGGTGGCGTCGACGCCGACGAACAGCGCTCCGGGCAGTAACCGGCCGTCGTCGAGGATCCGGCCGTCGACGTGCTGGACGTAGGTGGCGTGGCCGGGTGACACGTCGGCGATCGTGGCGCCGAACAGGGTGTGGAGGGGTACCAGGTCGACGCCGGTGTCCGCCGTCGCCCGCAGGTGCGTGTAGAACGGCGATCCCCCGGCGACCAGCGGGGGGCGGACCGCGGGCGGGCCCTCGATGATCTCAGCCATTGGCCTAGACGCTAGCCGACGGCCGGTTCGCTGGGCATCCGATCGATCTCAGGCCCGGGCGGGCCGGGCGGCGAGGTGATGAAAGTAGTGGACGAACATGCGGATGCCACCGGCGGCCTGCGTCCAGTCGTAGTGCTCGTTCGGCGCGTGGTAGCCGTGGCTGGGCAGGCTCAGGCCGAGCAGGATGACGGGCGCGCGCAGATGCTGGTCCATGGTGAGCACGGCGCCGATCGAGCCGCCCTCGCGGACGAACGCGGGGCGCCGGCCGAAGGCGTACTCGACGGCGGCGCTGGCCGCCTCGGCGTACGGGCCGGTCCGCGGTCCGAGGTAGGGCGCCAGCGCGGCCTCAAGCTCCACCCGCGCGTCCGGGTGACGGGCCGTGATGAAGTCGCGGACCAGCGCGAACACGGCCTGCGGGTCCTGGTGCGGGACGAGGCGGGCGCTGAGTTTGGCCGTCGCGCGGGGCGGGACGACGGTCTTCACGCCGGGGCCGGTGTAGCCGCCGGTGAGGCCGTGCACCTCGAAGGTGGGCTCGGCCATCACGCGGCGCAGCACCTCGCGCGTGTCGGCACTGCGCAGCGACGTCAGGCCGTGGGCGGCCATGAACGTCGCGACGTCGAAGCCGGACGCGACGAAGTCGTCGAGCTCCTCGTCGGTGACGGGCGCGACCGTGTCGGCGAAGCCCGGGACGAGGATCCGCCCGCTGACCGGGTCCACGCACTCGCTGATGATTCCGGCGAGCTCGGTGAGGGGGTTGCGGGCGGCACCGCCGGTGAGGCCGGAGTGGGTGTCGTTGGTGCCGGTCTCGATCGTGACCTCGAAGGTGACCAGGCCGCGCAGGCCGTAGTCGATCGCCGGGCGGTCCGCGGCGATCCAGATGGAGTCCGACACCAGCACCACGTCGGTCCGCAGCCGGGAGCCCTCGGCGCGGACGAACGCCTCGAAGTTCGGGCTGCCGATCTCCTCCTCGAGCTCCCAGACGAACCGGATGTTCACCGGCAGTGCCCGGGCGACGGCGTACTGGGCGGCCTGCAGGGCGGTGAGCGCCGGGCCCTTGTCGTCGGTGCTGCCGCGGCCGGCGTAGCGCTCGCCGTCGACGGTCAGCCGGAACGGCTCGGTACGCCACTGCGCCGGGTCGGCGGGCTGCACGTCGAGATGGTTGTAGATGGTCACGGTGGGACGATCCGGGCCGGCGAGGTACTCGCCGACGACGACGGGGCTGCCGGCGGTCGGCACGACGCGGGCGGCGAGGCCGGCGTCGCGCAGCAGGGCGGCGGCGTGCTCGGCCGTGCGGGCGATGTCGGCGGCGTGCGCCGGGTCGGCGCTGACCCCGGGGATGGCGACGAGCTCGGCCAGGCGCCGCTCGAACTCGGGCCGGCTGGCGTCGACGTAGGCGTTCAGATCCTCCAGAGCGTCGGGCACCCCGCGATCGTACGGTCGCCACCCGTGGGCACCCCGGCAGGGGGCGCTGGCGGACGCCGCTCACACCGTCCTCACACCGCGCGCGTGATGTCCTGCCTGCGATCGCCGCGCCATCCGTACCTGCCAGACCGGCCCGCCCCTGCCAGACGTCGAAAAGAGCGCCCTCGATGCGGTCCCTGCTGCCCGGCCGGGAGCCCCTGGCTCCGAAGGTCCCCCAGATCACCGCCCTGTTCTGGATCATCAAGGTGCTCTCGACCGGCATGGGCGAGGCCACGGCGGACTGGCTGGCCGGGATCAGCCTCGTTCTGGCGGCGGCGGTCGGCCTGCTCGGGTTCGCCGCGGCGATGTGGCTGCAGCTGCGGGCCCGCCGCTACCAGGCCTGGATCTACTGGTTCGCCGTGGTGATGCTGGCCGTGTTCGGCACGATGGCCGCCGACGGGCCGCCGATCGGTCATCTGGGCTCCGCGGTCCTCTACGCGCTGGTGCTCGCCGTCGTCCTGGTGCGCTGGCGGCGCGCCGAGGGCACGCTGTCGATCCACTCGATCGTCACCCGGCGACGGGAGGCCTACTACTGGTCCACCGTGCTCGCGACGTTCGCGCTCGGCACCGCCCTCGGCGACGTGACCGCCGGCGACCTACACCTCGGTTATCTGCCGTCGGGGCTGCTGTTCGCCGGCGTCATCACGCTGCCGGTACTCGCCCGCCGCTGGGGCGTCCTGGGCGAGGTCGGCGCCTTCTGGGCCGCCTACATCGTGACCCGGCCGCTGGGCGCGTCGTTCGCCGACTGGCTCGGCAAGCCGGCGCGTCGCGGCGGGGTCGGTCTGGGTGACGGGACGGTCGCCGCGGTCGCGACCGTGCTCATCGTCGCCCTCGTCGCCTGGGCCGCGCGTGCCAGCGCACGGTCCCGCGCCGGCGCCCCGCTCCCGTCCACGATCGACACGGTCCCGCTGCCCCGCGGCCCGGGCCCGGGCCCGGTCCCGGTCACCCGGCGGTCGCAACCCTGACCCTCGAACCGGCCGCACACGCACGGTGTTCTACTGTGCGGTTCTCCTCAGACCACGACCGGCGCGGGGGGACGGACCGTCCGTCGGGCGGCGCCCGTCCGTCCGGCCGGCCCCGACCGCGCGGACCCGTCGCCGCGCCTGGATCACCTAGGGTTACCAACGCGTGAGCGCCATCAGTGTGGGTCAGGCTGTCGTACTCGGCATCGTCGAGGGCCTGACCGAGTTCCTTCCGGTCTCGTCGACCGGCCATCTCAAGATCACCGAGGGTCTGCTGGGGATCGACGTCGGCGACAAGGCCGTCGTCGGCTTCACCGCCGTCATCCAGGTCGGGGCGATCGCGGCCGTGCTGGTGTACTTCTTCAACGACATCCGCCGGCTCGTCACCGCCTGGTTCCGCGGATTGAGGAACCGTGAGGAACGCCAGCATCGCGACTATGCCTTCACCTGGTGGGTGATCTACGCGACGATCCCCGTCGTCCTGGTCGGAGTGGCGGCCAAACCGCTCATCGACGGCCCACTCGCCTCGCTGTGGGTGGTGGCCGCGTCGCTGGTCGTTGGCAGCGGCTTCATGTGGTACGCCGACCGGGTCGGCCGGCACAAGCGCGGCGAGGACGACATCAGCCTGACCGACGCGATGATCGTCGGTTCGTCGCAGATCCTCGCGCTGCTGTTTCCCGGATTCTCCCGCTCGGGCGCGACCATCTCCACGAGCCTGATCCGCGACCTGGACCGGGTCGCGGCCACCCGGCTGTCGTTCTTCCTGTCCATTCCCGCTCTGACCGGCGCCGGTCTGTACGAGCTGAAGGACGCCGTCGGCGGCGGGGTCTCGGCGCTGCCCGTGGTCGTCGGCACCATCGTCTCCTTCGGCGTCGCCTACGCCTCGATCGCCTGGCTGCTGCGTTTCGTGGCCCGCCACAACTTCGACGCCTTCGTCCTCTACCGCATCGCCGTCGCCGTCGTCCTCGTCGGCCTGCTCACCTCCGGCGCGCTCGAGGCCTGACCGCCCCCTCCGCCTGGCGCCCACCGGGCGCGAACGTCCCACCGAGGCTCCGTGACGGAATTCCCCCCGGATTCCGTCACGGAGCCTCGACGCATTCCGGGTCGACCGCGGCGACGCGTATGACACGCGGGATGCCCGTCCGCGCCGGCGGTCGCGGTGTGGCGGGCCAGGCTCACCAGAACGTCAAAACTCGCGGGAAACGCGATCGGCAGCCCCTCCTTCGAGCCATCGTCACCTTTTCGACGAAACGTAGAAGGTGGGCGCGGCAACATTTTCCGCGAGGCTGTCAACCCGACGTGATAATCGCCACGACCCAATCGCGAAAAGCCGAGGGAAAATCGATGGTGAGGGCCGCCGTACCGAGTTCCCACCGCGGGAACCGGCAATACCCCGGCCGACGTCGGAAGGGTGAGTGGAGACGGATCGCGACGACCACCGACGTGCCGGCCGGCGGGGCCACCGACCGCTGCCGCACCTTTCCGTCACCCAGTCCCGAAGGCGGGCCATGACCATCGTCGACGACAGCACCACCCCCGGGCTCGCCGAGCCGCCCACCGGGCACGGGCCACGCCGGGATCCGGCGCCGTTACTGCCTGATCCGCGGCCGGTGCGCGTCCTCGGCACCGACGCGGCGGCCGCCTTCGACCCCGGTCTGCTGCACGAGCTGCACCGCCAGCTGGTCCTCGGGCGCCGCTTCAACCAGCAGGCGACCACGCTGACCCGCCAGGGCCGGATCGCCGTCTACCCGGCGTCCACCGGCCAGGAGGCCTGCCAGGTCGCGGCGGCGATGGTGCTGAGCTCGCAGGACTGGCTGTTCCCGACCTACCGGGACACCCTCGCGGTGGTCGCCCGCGGCGTCCGGCCGATCGACGCGCTCACCCTGATGCGCGGGCACGCGCACAGCGGCTACGACCCGTACACGCATCGCATCGCCCCGCTGGCGACCCCGCTGGCCACCCAGGCGGCGCACGCGGTGGGCCTCGCCCACGCGGCCCGGCTGCGCGCCGCGGCGGATCCGGCGTCGGCCGAGGACCTGGTCGCGCTCGCGCTCGTCGGCGACGGCGCCACCAGCGAGGGCGACTTCCACGAGGCGCTCAACTTCGCCGGTGTGCTCGGCGCGCCGGTGGTGTTCCTCGTCCAGAACAACGGCTACGCGATCTCCGTGCCGCTCGCCCGCCAGTCCGCCGCGCCGACGCTCGCCCACAAGGCCGTCGGGTACGGGATCGTCGGGCGCCTCGTCGACGGCAACGACGTGCTCGCCGTGCACCGCGTCCTGTCCGAGGCCGTGGCGCACGCCCGCGCCGGCCGCGGCCCGGTGCTCGTCGAGGCGATCACCTACCGGCTGGAGGCGCACACCAACGCCGACGACGCGAGCCGCTACCGCCCGGCCGGCGAGGTCGACGCCTGGCGCGCCCGCGACCCGGTGACGCTGTTCGAACGGCACCTGCGCGACGTCGGCCTGCTCGACGACGCCCGCGCCGACGCGGTGGCGCGGGCCGCGGAGGAGCTCGCCGCGCACATCCGCGCCCAGTTCGACGCCGCCCCGGCCCCCGACCCCGGCTCGCTGTTCGAGCACGTCTACGCCCAGCCCACCGCGCAGCTGCGCGAGCAGGCCGCCGACCTCGCGGCCCGGCTGGCCCTCGAGGCCGACGGCACCGACGGAGGTGCCGCGTGAGCGCGACGACGACACGCAGGACGACAGGCCCGACGACGAGCGGCACGACCATGGTGGCGGCGCTGAACGCGGCGCTGCGCGACGCCATGGCCGCCGATCCCGCGGTGCACGTCCTCGGCGAGGACGTGGGCTCGCTCGGCGGCGTCTTCCGGGTCACCGACGGCCTGAGCGCGCAGTTCGGCGAGCGGCGCTGCCTGGACACGCCGCTGGCGGAGGCCGGCATCCTCGGCACCGCGATCGGCATGGCCATGTACGGGCTGCGGCCGGTCGTGGAGATGCAGTTCGACGCGTTCGCCTACCCGGCGTTCGAGCAGCTCGTGTCGCACGTGGCGAAGATGCGTAACCGCACCGGCGGGCGGATGGGCCTGCCGATCACGATCCGGGTGCCCTACGGCGGCGGTGTCGGCGGCGTCGAGCACCACAGCGACTCCAGCGAGGCGTACTACGCGCACACCCCCGGCCTGCACGTCGTCACGCCGGCCACCGTCGCCGACGCCTACGGCCTGCTGCGCGCGGCGATCGCGTCCGACGACCCGGTGGTCTTCCTGGAACCGAAGCGGCTGTACTGGTCCACCGAGCCCGATCCGATCGCCGAGGCGGGCGCCACAGGCGCGGGCGAGGTGGCGCCGATCGGGCAGGCGGTGGTACGCCGTGCGGGCACCTCGGCGACGCTGCTGACCTACGGGCCGTCGCTGCCGGTCTGCCTCGACGCGGCGCGCGCCGCCGAGGACGAGGGCCTCGACCTGGCCGTGGTGGACCTGCGCTCGCTGGTGCCGTTCGACGACGAGACCGTCTGCGCGGCGGTGCGGGCCACCGGGCGCGCCGTCGTCGTGCACGAGGCGAGCGGGTTCGGCGGGGTCGGCGCGGAGATCGCCGCCCGGGTGAGCGAGCGCTGTTTCCATCACCTCGCCGCGCCTGTGCTGCGGGTCACCGGCTACGACATCCCCTACCCGCCGCCGATGCTCGAGAAGCACCATCTGCCCAGCGTCGACCGCGTCCTCGACGCGGTCGCCCGGCTCCAGTGGGAGGCGTGAGCCCCGTGGCACCCGTGCGTGCATTCGCCCTGCCCGACCTGGGCGAGGGCCTGACGTCCGCCGAGATCGTCCGCTGGCTGGTGGAGGTCGGCGACGTCATCACCATCGACCAGCCGGTCGCCGAGGTGGAGACCGCGAAGGCCGTCGTCGAGGTCCCCTGCCCGTACGCGGGGGTGGTGACGGCCCTGGCCGGGCCGGCGGGCACCACCGTCCCGGTCGGCACTCCCCTGATCGCGGTGAGCGCGGGAGAGCCAGGCGACGTCGAGGCCGTGGTCTCCTCGGCCGCGATCTCCTCGGCCGCGGCGACCACCGAACCGAGCCCGCGCGCGGGCAACATCCTGGTCGGCTACGGCCCGGCCGAGCCGGAGCTGCCGCGCTCCCGCCGCCGGCGCCCAACCCCCGCTCCCGCTCCCGCTCCCGGCGCGGGCAGCGGCAGGATCCCGGCTCCCCGGGACGAGGCGGCCCCGTCCGGTCCGCACGCCGCCCCGCCACGGCCAGGCAGCCGGGCCGCGGGCAGCGTCGCGGTGGTGTCGCCGCTGGTGCGGCGGCTCGCCCGCGACCACGGCGTCGACCTGCGCACGCTGCGCGGCAGCGGCCCGGGCGGTCTGATCACCCGCCGGGACGTGCAGACCTCGATCACCGGCGCGGTCCCCGGCACGGACGCCGGCCCCGGCACCGGGACGTCCCTCGACGGGGAGGTGGAGGCGTTCGACGCGGTGCGGCGGCGGGCCGCACGGGCGTTCAGCCGCAGCCGCGGCGAGGTGCCCGACGCCACCTGCTGGGTGGATGCCGACGCCACCGCCCTGCTCGCCGCCCGCGACACCCTCAACGCCGGCGGCGCCGAAGTGCGCATCGGGGTCCTGGCACTGCTCGCCCGGATGTGCGTTGCGGCGCTGCTGCGGGCTCCCGAGCTCAACTCGTCCGTCGTCACCGACGCGTCCG
Source organism: Frankia canadensis (assembly GCF_900197875.1). Classification (GTDB taxonomy): domain Bacteria; phylum Actinomycetota; class Actinomycetes; order Frankiales; family Frankiaceae; genus Frankia; species Frankia canadensis. The sequence goes on from NZ_FZMO01000401.1 coordinate 28,046, forward strand.
GCCAGGCCAGCGGGCTGCGCCGCCACGGCGCCGTGCACCTCGGCTTCGCGGCGCAGACCCCGCGGGGGCTCGCCGTCCCGGTCGTGCGCGACGCCCACCGGCGCGACACCGCCGGCCTCGCCGCCGAGATCGCCCGGCTGACCGCGGCCGCGCGGGCCGGCCGGCTCACCCCGGCCGAGCTGACCGGCGGCACGTTCACCCTGAACAACTACGGCGTGTTCGGCGTCGACGGCGCGGCGCCGATCATCAACCATCCGGAGACGTCGATGCTCGGCGTCGGGCGGATCGTCCCCCGGCCGTGGGTGGTCGACGGCGCGCTCGCGGTGCGCCGCGTCGTCCAGCTGTCGTTCACGTTCGACCACCGGGTCTGCGACGGCGCCACCGCGGGCGCGTTCCTGCGCTTCGTCGCCGACGCCGTCGAGGATCCCACCGCGCTGCTGCGCCACCTCTGATCACCCGCCGCAACCCCTCCTTCCGCTGACTGCCTCCTTTTCGCGGCGCCGACGGTGCCGCCCGATCCACGAGGAGGTCTGCCGTGACCGTCCGGGCCCGCTACACCTATCTCGGCCCCGAGGGCACGTTCACCGAGGCCGCGCTGCGCACGCTGCCCGAGGCGGCGGACGGCGAGCTGATACCCGCCGCCTCCGTCGCGGCGGCGCTCGACGCGGTACGCCGCGGCGACGCGGCCGGCGCGCTGGTACCGATCGAGAACTCCGTCGAGGGCGCGGTCACCACCACGCTCGACGAACTCGCCACCGGCAGCCCGTTGATGATCTACCGCGAGGTGGTGCTGCCGATCAGCTTCGCCCTGCTGGTCCGCCCGGGCACGACCCTCGACGACGTCAAGACCGTCACCGGCCACCCGGTCGCACAGGCGCAGGTGCGACGCTGGCTCGCGGCGAACCTGCCGCATGCCGAATGGGAATCCGCGTCGTCGAACGGCGAGGGCGCCCGGCTGGTCCGCGACGGGCGCTACGACTGCGCGTTCGCCGGCGCGTTCGCGGCGGCGCCCTACGGCCTGGACGCGCTGGTCACCGACATCAACGACACCGCCGGGGCGACGACCCGCTTCGTGCTGGCCGGCCGGCCCGGGCGCATCACCGCGCCGACGAGTGCCGACAAGACGTCCATCGTGGCCTGGCTCGACGACGACCATCCGGGCGCGCTGCTGGAGCTGCTGCGGGAGTGGGCGGTGCGTGGGGTGACCCTGATGCGGGTCGAGTCGCGGCCGACCGGCGAGGGGCTCGGCCAGTACTGCTTCTCCATCGACGCGGAGGGACACGCCCGCGACCGCGCGGTCGGCGAGGCGCTGATGGGCGTGTACCGGCGGTGCCCGAAGGTCCGCTTCCTGGGCTCCTACCCGCGCGCCGGGGCCGAGGCCAGCACCGATGCGGGCCCTGTCGCCGGCCGGCCGGATCGCACCGTGGGGCATCCGACGGCGGCGGGCGGCAGGTTCGTCGAGGCGGCCGACTGGCTCGGCCGCTGCCTGGACGGGGTCAGCGGGTCCGACCGGGTGGGCCGCGCGCATCGGGCGCCCCGGCCGCGGCGGGCGGACCGGATGGACGGGGTGGCCGGAAGCGGGCGATGAGGGCGATTCGCCACGCCCCGTAGTCTGCTTGTGAGCCGTTCACGAACGGGACGTCCGTCCGGCCACACAGGAATGGCGACTTCCGCGAACGGGCGGACGTGCGCCCGGGAGCGAGGATGCGGTGAAGGTCGTGGCGATCGCCAGCTACAAGGGCGGGGTGGGCAAGACCACCCTCACGGCCAACATCGGCGCGGCCATCGCACGGCTGGGCAAGCGGGTGCTGATGATCGACCTGGATCCGCAGGCGAACCTGACGTTCTCGTTCTACCCGGCGGAGGTGTGGCGCCTCGAGCTCGCCGACCAGCGCCGCACCGTCAAGGCGTGGTTCGAGAGCTGGCGGCCGGACACGACGCCGCCGCCGCTGGCCGGCTATGTCACCACCCCGCCGACCGCGGCCGAGGTGATCGCCCCGGGCGGCGGCCGCCTCGACCTGCTCGCCTCCCACCTGGCGCTGGGCGACGTCGAGATGGACCTCACCGCTCGTCTCGGCGGCGCGCAGGCCCACCGCTCGACCCGGCACTACTTCGAGGTCTACGAGCGGCTCGCGACCGGGCTCGCGTCCTTCGACGCCCAGCCCTACGGCGCCCGCCCCTACGACCTGGTCGTGATCGACTGCCCGCCGCACTTCGGCGTCGTGACGCGGGCCGCGATCGCCGCCTGCGACCACGTGCTCGTCCCCGCCCGCCCGGACCTGCTGTCGACGCTCGGCGTCGAGCATCTGCTCGGCAAGATCGGCCGGTTCGTCTGGGAGTACAACCGGGTCGGGGAGTTGCAGTCCGGCGTGCATCCGGCGGTCAAGCGGCTCGACCCGCGGGTGCTCGGCGTCGTGTTCATGATGGTCCAGTACTACCGGGGCCGGCCGACGAGCTTCCTGCGCCGCCACATCGACCAGATCACCGAGCTCGGTGTGCCGACGTTCACGTCGATGATCCGCTCCAGCCACCGGTCCTTCGCCGGCACCGGGGACGCGTACCTGCCCGCCGTGCTCTCCCCCGACACCCCCTACGACGTGGCCTGCGAGCTCGTCGACCTGGTGGAGGAGTTCCTGCGCCGTCTCGGCGCCTCCGGCCTCGGCGAGGGCGGCATCGGCGACTGGCGCGGCGAGATCTGAGCCGCGCGCCCCGCTACCAGCGTCGACGAGCCAGCGCCTGAACCAGCTGGGCGCATCTACCGTCGCGCGCCCCGTCCCGCCGCGGCGAGGCGAGGCGAGGCGAGGCAAGCGACGCTCATCACCCGTCATGTACCGGGTACGATGCGTGCAGATCCCGCCAGGTCGACCGATGTCCGGGCAGGACCGCACATCCGGTGGGCCTGACCGTCCGCGGCGGCGCCGGATCATGGGTTGGGGGACCTGTGAGCAGTGACTCCGGTGGTGGCAGCGGCGGTCTGCTGGGCAGCCGACACGTCGCCTTCTGGACGGTGCTCACGGGCGTCATCACCGTCCTCACCCTTGGCGTGGGCCTCACGGCCAGACTGACGTCGGGACCAGCCCGGCCGACCCCGTCTCCGACCGTGCAGCCCCCGCCCACGCCCAGCCCGACGCCGACGCCGGTGGCGACGACGGACGCTCCGACCGGGACGCCGAGCGGCAGCGATCCGCCGAACTCCACGGAGAGCCCGGACGATGGCGAGACCCCGACGCGGCGTCCGGCACCGCCGTCTCCCGCGGGCGTCGCCGCGCTGCGGTACACCTTCGCCGGCGCGAGCGAGTATCCGTGCTCGGCCGAGGGACGGCTGCGGTCGCTGTTCGGGGCGCCCGTCTCCCTCGTCCTCGCCAACGGCAGCTCGCAGCCGGTGCAGCTCTATTACCTGGACGCGGTGGGAAACCGGATCGCGCAGGCCACTGTTCCTCCCGGGCGGCGCTACTCGGTGTCCACCCACCTCGGTGATGCCTGGCTCGCCGCGACGGCGCAGGCGGACTGCATCGGGATCTTCGCCCTGCGTGCCAACAGTGTCGTCCAGTTCGTCGACGGGAGCTGAGATCGACGGGAGCTGAGGCGGCGACCGCGACGCCGACGCGGCGGCGAACGGCATTCCTTGCGCCACGATCCGGAAGTCCCTACGTTGAGGGCGCGTGGTCGGCGCCACACATGTCGGGAGGACGACGGAAGGCGGGCTCATGTCCGAGGGATCCGTGACCGCACCACTGACCGTAGCTGTCGTCGGCTCCGGGCCGTCCGGCTTCTACGCGGCGAGCAGCCTGCTGGAGCAGGCCGGCGTCGACGTGCGGGTGGACATGTACGAGCGGCTGGCGACACCGTGGGGCCTGGTGCGCTCCGGCGTCGCCCCCGACCATCCGAAGATCAAGGCGGTGTCAGGCGTCTACGCGACGATCGCCGCGCACGAGAACTTCCGCTTCTTCGGCAATGTGCACGTCGGCCGCGACGTCACCCGCGAGGAGCTGACCGCCCGCTACGACGCCGTGCTCTACGCGGTCGGCGCGCAGAGCGACCGGCGCCTGGGCATCCCCGGCGAGGACCTGCCCGGCAGCGTCTCGGCGGTCGACTTCGTCGGCTGGTACAACGGCCACCCCGACTACGCCGACCAGGCCTTCGACCTCAGCGGCGAGCGGGCCGTGGTGATCGGCGCCGGCAACGTCGCGCTCGACGTCGCCCGCATCCTCTGCTCCCCACATGACCGCCTCGCCCGCACCGACATCGCCGACCACGCGCTGGCCGCGCTGCGCACGAGCGCCATCACCGAAGTGCTGGTCGTCGGCCGCCGCGGCGCCACCCAGGCCGCGTTCACCACGCCGGAGCTTCGGGAGCTGCCGGAGTTCACCGAGTCCGGCGTCGACGTCGACCCGGCCGAGGTCGCCGAGCAGCCCGGCGAGGAGGCGCTGTCCCGGCTGGTCAAGCGCAACCTCGCCGTGATGCGCGGGTACGCCGCCGAACCGACCGAGCGCGGCGCCCGGCACATCACGCTGCGCTTCCAGCGCACGCCGGTGGAGATCCGCGGCGACGGCCGGGTCGAGGAGATCGTCTTCGCCCGCAACGCGCTGACGACCGACGCGGACGGCTGGGTGAGCGCCGTCGACACCGGCGAGCGGGAGACCGTACCGACGAGCCTGGTGCTGCGCGCCGTCGGCTACCGCGGTGTCGCGCTCGACGGGCTGCCCTTCGACGATCGCCGCGGCGTCATCCCGAACGAGGCCGGCCGGGTGACCGGGTCGGACCGCGAGTACGTCGCCGGCTGGATCAAGCGCGGCCCCACCGGCATCATCGGCACGAACCGCAAGTGTGCCGCCGAGTCCGTCGGCCGCCTGTTCGCCGACCTCGACGCGGGCCTGCTGCGCCGCCACGACCGCGGCGTCGCCTTCGACCCGGTCACCGAGATCGAGACCTGGTTGCGCGGCCGCCAGCCGCACCTGGTCACCGAGAACGGCTGGCAGCTCATCGACGCCACCGAACGCGCCTACGGCGAGGGGGCCGGCCGCCCCCGGGTGAAGCTCGTCCTCACCGACGAGCTTCTCGACATCGCCCTCGAACGGGAGACCGCGTCGCGCTGAGCGACATCGGCGCTGCCCGGGCGGCGCCGATCCGCGCCGTCGGCGCCGACAGGTAACGATCTTCGCTGTCGGCGCCGACAGGAACCGGTCGGCGCCGACGACCGGGCGGCGCACTACTTGACGGCGCCGCCCGCGTCCACCGGGATGGCGGCGCCGGTGATGAACCGGCTCTCGGCCGAGGCCAGGAACAGCACGGTGTCACTGACGTCGGCCGCCTCGATGTACGGGACCGGCAGCAGGTTGAGTGTCTGGAAGCCCTCCAGCGCGTCGTCCTCCGTCGGATGCTCCAGGTCGGGGCGGAAGGCGCGCATCGTCGCCTCGTTGATCAGCATCGGCGTGCGGACGTTCGTCGGATGGATGGAGTTCACCCGGATGTGGTGCGGCGCCAGCTCCTGGGCGTAGCACCGCACCAGGCCGACCAGGCCGTGCTTGGACTCCCCGTAGCCGCCGCCGGCGCCGATGGCGCGCAGGCCGGCCAGCGAGCTCGTCACGATGATCGAGCCGCCGTCACCGCTGTCGATCACGGCCTGCTTGCAGGCCTCCACGGTGCGGAACACGCCGGTCAGGTTGATGTCGACGACCTGTGCGAACGCGCGCGACCGGGAGGCCGGGTCGGTCGGGCCGACGAACGGTGGGACGATCCCGGCGTTCGCGCAGACGATGTCGAGGCGGCCCAGCTCGCCGACACCGTCGGCGACCGCCGCCAGTAACTGGTCGATGTCGCGGACGTCGGCCTGGCGGGCGACGACGCGCCGGCCGAGCGCCTCCACGGCGCGCACGGTCTCCTTGAGGTCGTCCGGCGTGGCCAGGGGGTAGGGCACGCCGTCGATCGGCGCGCAGATGTCGACGGCGATGATGTCGGCGCCCTACTCGGCGAGGCGGACGGCGTGGCTGCGGCCCTGGCCGCGGGCCGCCCCGGTGATGAACGCGACCTTGCCCCGCACCCGGCCCGTCTCCTGCGCACGTTCCATCGCGTACTCCATTCCGGGCGCGCGGGCGCCGGCGACGGCCAAGCCCGATCCCGGCGTGTTTCGTCCGTGTTGACGCTAGCCGCTGCGCGGGTCGGGCGACGGCGGCTTCGAGGCGTCTCAGCGAGTGCCGGTGGGACGGCAGGGCTTCTGGTCGGCGGTGGACATCTCGATGTTCCTGGCGGTGGCGGCCAGCGACAGGCCGGTGGCATCGGTGGCCGCGCTGGTGACGGTGAGGTCGAACGGCAGCTGGCTGACGGGGATCGGGATGGCCGGCAGGAGGCCGCCGAGGCCGCCGAGCGGGATCGTGAGGTGGATCAGGCCGTCCAGCGAGATCTGCGAGGGCACCAGCGTCACCTGGTTGTCGCGCACCGAGAAGGTGGTGACGCCGGAGACTCGCTGGTCGCCGATCAGCGGGACGCTCGCCGTCGCGGAGACCCGCACGCTCTCGCCACCGTTGACGGGCGTGACCTGGATGTGGTTCGGCTGGGTGGCCAGGTAGGCGTTGAGGTCGGTGTAGGTCATCCGGACGGTGGCCCGCATGTCGTCGACCCGGATCGTGCCGTCGCCGCCGGTGGCCAGCCGCCACATCGGGACGTGCACGCCCTCGACGTCGATGCCGACCCGCTCGACCCGGGGACCGGCCGTCGGCAGGCCGGTCATGGTCATGCCGACGTCCTGGAACGACCCGGTGACCACCTGGGTGAGGAACGGGACGCCGCCGATGTGCACGTCGGACACGGTCGGCGGGGTGGTGCTGCACGGCAGGTCGGCGAGGGCTCCGCGGCGGATCTGGCCGGCCATCTCCCGCTCGGCGACGGCCACCGCAACCCGGTCGACGACCAGAAACTGCAGGATCAGCGCGACCAGCGTGACGCCGACTATCAGCGCCAGCCGCCGTCCACCCGCCACGCTACGGCCGCCGCCGCCGCCGAAGCGGGCGCGGCGGGTCGCCGTCGGCCCACCAGGCCCACCCGGGCCGCCCGGCTCGACCGCGACGGCCGACCCACGCCACGACTCCGACCACGGCTCCGGATCCAGCGCTGAGCCGGCGGATTCCGGCGCCGTCGGCGGCAGGTCCGACGAGACGTCGATCGGCTGGACGTCGTGCCGGGCCTCGGCCATGGTCAACAGCGTAACCCACGCGCCGCCCGCGACCGTCCGCCAACCCGCCGCACCGCACGCGGCGCCGGCTCCCCGGGCCGAAGGCGCCGGCTCCCCAGCCGAACGGTCATCGGTGCGTCCGCGCCCGGGGAGCCGTCGCCTGCGGGAGGCCGGCGCCTGGCTCAGGCCTTCGCCTGGGCGGCGGCGCGGGGTGGGTTGGCCTGCGCGGCCTTCGGGTCCGCCTCCCCCCGCTTCGCCCGCACACCCTCCTCGATGTGGGTGCCGAGCTCCTTGTCGACGTTGCGCCAGTACTCGAAGGCGCGCACCAGGATCGGCTCGGACACGCCGTTGAGAAGGTGGCCGACGACGTTGTCCACCAGCCGGGCGCGGGCCGCGTCGTCGAGGACCTCGCGGACCATGGTGCCGGCCTGGCTCCAGTCGTCGTCGTCCGGGCGCAGCGAGTAGGCGGTGCGGACCATCTCGCCGTCGGCGTACCAGAGTCCACCGTCGTCGGTGAGGCCCGGCTGGGCGGCCGGCCCGCCGTAGGAGTTCGGCGCGTACACCGGGTCGGACACGTTGTGGATGCGCATCGCGCCGTCCTTGGAATAGCTGTGGACGGGCACCTTCGGGGAGTTCACCGGGATCTGCTTGTAGTTCACACCGAGCCGGGCGCGGTGGGCGTCGGAGTAGCTGAACCCGCGGGCGAGCAGCATCTTGTCCGGCGACAGCCCGGTACCGGCGACGATGTTGTTCGGCTCGAACGCCGCCTGCTCCATCTCGGTGTGGTAGTCGGCGACGTTGCGGTTCAGGGTGAGCCGGCCGACCTCGTGCAGCGGATAGTCGCCGTGCGGCCAGACCTTGGTGAGGTCGAACGGGTTGATCCGGTAGGTCTTCGCCTCGTCGAACGGCATGATCTGCATCTTGAGCGTCCAGCTCGGGAAATCACCGTCCCGGATGTGCTCGTACAGATCGCGCTGGTGGTAGTCCGTGTCGATCGCGGCCATCTGGTCGGCCTCGTCCTGGGTGAAGAAGTCGATCCCCTGATCGGTCTTGAAGTGGTACTTCACCCAGAACCGCTCGCCGGCCGCGTTGATCCACATGTAGGTGTGGCTGGAGTAGCCGTTCATGTGCCGCCAGGTCCGCGGGATGCCGCGGTCGCCCATCAGCAAGGTCACCTGGTGCGCGGACTCGGGCGAGAGCGTCCAGAAGTCCCACTGCATGTCGTGGTCGCGCAGGTTGTTGTCCGCGCGGCGCTTCTGGGAGCGGATGAAGTGCTGGAACTTCATCGGATCGCGGATGAAGAAGACCGGCGTGTTGTTCCCGACGATGTCGAGGTTACCCTCGCTGGTGTAGAACTTCACCGCGAACCCGCGCGGGTCCCGCCAGGTGTCCGGGCTGCCCCGCTCCCCCGCCACCGTCGAGAACCGGATCAGCACGTCCGTCGTCGCTCCCGGCGCGAACACCGCGGCCCGGGTGTAGGCGCTGACGTCCTGGGTCACCTCGAACGTCCCGAACGCCCCGCCACCCTTGGCGTGCGGCTGCCGCTCCGGAATCCGTTCCCGGTTGAAGTTCGCCATCTGCTCGATCAGGTAATGATCCTGAAGGAGCACCGGCCCATTCGGCCCGACGGTCAGCGAGTGCTCGTCGCTCGCGACGGGAATCCCCGCGTCGGTCGTGGTCGGACGCCGTTCCTGTGTGCTCACCACGCACCCCTCATCCTGCCGGCATCATCGCCGGTCGCGTGCAGTCCCGCCGCCCCCCGCCTACCCAC
>NZ_FZMO01000387.1 GCF_900197875.1 Frankia canadensis
ATCATCCAGCCGTTATCGGCCGCCGATCCCGATCAAGAAAACTGCGAAACTCTAGGTCTTGGTCGACCGAGACCGCGCCGTCTGGCTCGAGAACGGCGGGGACGCGGACATCCTCCGTTACGGTGCGTACTACGTGTCGCTTGCGGGTGAGACTCCCACCAGTAACAAGAATAAGCAGGTTGTCCGCGTTCCACGCGCCAACCGGCTGACGCCCTCATCGCTGCGTACGCTCTGCGAGGACGACGCACGTCTGCAACTCCGACGCTATGGGGTGAACGGGTGAGCTCGGGCACGGATACCTGGCAGACCCCGTCGCCCGACCAGGTCGCGACATACGTGCGCGCGTCGGGCTGGCAGGAACTGCACGCGAATTCTGACACTGCGATCTATGTCAAGTCGGTCCCGTCGGGCACCGTCCACCAGATCTTTGTACCCCTGTCGACGAGGTTTGCAGATTACGACCGGGGTATGCGCGCCGTCGTCGTGCAGATCGCAGCCAGTGAGGGGCGCGATCCGGCGGCGACGGCGCTGGCGCTCAGCAGTGACAGAACTGACCACGTCATGGTCGGGGCGGAGTCACCGGAGCCAGGTGTCATCGCGATCCACGAGGGCGCGGCCCTCTTCGAAGGCGCGCGGGCGATTCTGCAGGCCGCGGCTGAGTCCGCCGTCCGGGCCGCGTCGCGGGCGGTATTCACGAGCTCTCTCGTCGACGCGTACCTGGGCACAGTGCGTGCGCGCGTGATACCAGGTAGCTTCGTAGTCGATCTAGCGTGCCCACTCACACCGCCCCTGACGGGCGTCGGCGCGCAGGCGGATAACGCGTTCGGTAGACGCGTTACGACAGCTGTGGTCGATGGTGTCAAAGCAGCCACGCGGGCCGCCTTGATAGCGGGAGAGTACGCCGACGACAGCCAGCTATACAACATGCTCGATATGGGCATGACTGCCGGCTTCGTCGAAGCTGTCGCCACCATCGCGCCTCCTGAGGGCGCGACCGCCCGCCGAGTGGCAGTCGACTTCGCGAGATCTCTACCTGTGGATCAGGGCTTGTCCATGCGGGAGATCGAGGTCCCACCTGGAATTGCGGGAATCCTCCGCTTCGCTGCAGAACGAATGCGCGCGGCGCATCCGGGGGTTGACCCGGTGTACAGCAGCACCGGCTCGGCGCGAATGTCGCGATCATCTGACTCTGCTTCGCTGTCGCGCGGCATCATCGTCGGAACTGTTGTGAGCCTCGACCGGGAAGATCCGAGTGCCGCACGGACGGCGCGGGTTCGTGGCAGGCTCTCGCTGCCTGGCGAGGCTGAACGAATTGTCACGGTGAAAATCAATGATCGACAGATCGACTATGGTCAACTCATTCGCGCATTCAATGAAGGTTGGCAGGTTGCCATCGAGGGTGACCTTCTTCGCCGTCCACGTTTGTCGGTATTCACCCGCGTCTCATCGATCCGTATGCTCTGACGCCGCCGGCGGTTGTCCGCTACCGCGTCCATGCGGTCTACCAGACCGCCGATCGCCAGAGCGGAGCCCAGACAGACCCGGTCGGTTGTGCCGCTAACAATCAGCGACTACCAAAAGTGAGCAGAGCCGGAGCTCGGACACTCCCATGACGAGCCAGCTGGCGTCGGGCCAGCCGTGCGCGACGCGCTGCTCGACGATCCAGCGCCGTGCGGCGCCACGGGTGCGGAACGACCGGGCCGCTGCTCGGCGTCGTCGAGTTCGGCGAGGAAGCGGCCCTTACGGGCGTGAATCGTCCCGCCCGCCACGTGCAGCCGGTGGGTGCAGGGCGGCCGCGTGGGCGCAGCGATCACAGACGATCAGGGGTTGGCCGAGCTGATCTGGCGATTCCTGTTCGGCGAGGGGCTGGCCGCAGAGTGCGGTCATGGCTTGGGGATGAACGAGGTGGAGCACCAGGGAACACCGTCTTCTGACCGACCAGCGGCCAGACGGGCAGCCGACCGACGGGCTTGCGGCGGACCGGTCAGCGGTGCGGGCTGGTTGGCCGACCGGCGGGCCCCGGGGGGCCGGTTGGCCAACCAG
>NZ_FZMO01000417.1 GCF_900197875.1 Frankia canadensis
TGGACACACCGATGACAAGGAACCGCCCGAGTCCGAGGGGCACGTTGGGCGCTTCGGTGAAGGACACGACCAGCACCGCCGTGGTGGCGGTGTCGACCGTGCCCGAAGCTGGGGTGAACGGACCCGAGGACCTGCCGGACTGGGATGCCATCGACTGGTCGTCGCAGGACAGGCAGGTAGCGCGGCTACGGCAGAGGATCTTCAAGGCGACGCAGGCGGGCGACATCAAGCGCGCCCGAAATCTACAGAAACTGATGTTGCGCAGCCGTGCCAACACGTTGGTCAGCGTGCGGCAGGTAAGCCAGCGCAACTCCGGCCGAAAGACGCCGGGAGTGGACGGCGAGGTCGCTATGACCTCTCGGCAGCGGGCCTCGTTGGCCCAGTGGCTGCAACGATGCGGATCGGGCACGGTCCCACTCCCCGTCCGACGGGTGCACGTCCCCAAGAAGAACGGAAAAGGCAGACCACTCGGTATACCCGTCATCGCGGACCGCGCCCAGCAGAACCGGGTCAAGAACGCATTGGAACCCGAGTGGGAAGCCCGGCTGGATGCCAGCCAGTATGGCTTCCGGCCCGGACGAGGCTGCCATGACGCGATCGAGAAGATCTTCTCCCTGCTGGGAAAGAAAGGAGCGAAACGCGGGTGGATCCTCGACGCGGACCTCCAGGCCGCGTTCGACAGAATCAACCATAACCATTTGCTCGGCCGCCTTGCTGGCTTCCCTGGGCGGGAACAGATAGCAGGGTGGTTGCGGGCGGGGGTGGTCGACAATAACCGGTACGCCCCGACCTCGGAGGGAACTCCCCAGGGCGGGGTCATTTCACCGCTGCTACTCAATATAACGTTGCAGGGCATAGAGGAAGCCGCCGGGGTCAGATACCGGAAGAACGGAGAACTTGCCCGGGACTGCCCCGCCGTCGTCGTCTACGCCGATGACCTGGTCGTGCTGTGCCACAGCCGGGAACAGGCCGAAACGGCACGGGAGCGCCTCGCTGTCTGGCTGGCTCCGAAGGGTCTGCGTCTCAACGACGCAAAGACCCGGATCGCCACCGACACCGAGGGGTTCGACTTCCTCTCATTCAACGTCCGCCGTTACCCGACGAAGGACGGCCCGAAACTGCTCATAAAACCCAGCGGGGAGGCGCTGACCAGGATACGGCGGCGGATGAAGGCCGAACTGCGGGCGCTGCGGGGACAGCCCGCCTCGGCCGTGATAGGCAAGCTTAACCCCATCATCAGAGGGCAGGCGGCCTACTACCGGACAGGGGTGGCGAAGAAAGCGTTCAGCGATCTGGACCGGGTTCTCTGGGTGCAACTCGACCAGTGGGCGCGGGGCGCCCACCCCAACAAAGGCCGACAGTGGATCATAAAGCGCTACTGGGGCCCGTTCAACAAGTCCAGGAACGACCAGTGGGTATTCGGAGATCACAAGACCGGCGCCTACCTGCACAAATACGCCTGGACTCCGATCATCCGGCACGTCATGGTCGCGGGCCGGTCGTCTCCGGACGACCCGGCCCTTGCCGATTACTGGACCGACCGACGTCGACGGCAGACCCGTCACGGCCCACCTTTGGCATCGTCCGTCCAACACGCCTTACGCGCACAGGG
>NZ_FZMO01000415.1 GCF_900197875.1 Frankia canadensis
CACCTACCGGCAGCTCCACCAGCCGCACCGGCCGTGTGAGGACGCCGTCCCCGCCGCGGGCGTCCTCACACGGCCGGTGCGGCTGGTGGAGCTGCCGGTAGGTGCGTCGGAGGACCGGATCACCGGATCGCTCGACCTGGAGCGGGCGCTCGCCGAGGGGGTGAGCGTGCTGCGCCCGGGGCTGCTCGCCGCCGCCCACCGCGGCATCCTCTACGTCGACGAGGTGAACCTGCTCGGCGACCATCTCGTCGACCTGTTGCTCGACGCCGCCGCCGCCGGCACGGTGCACGTCGAACGCGACGGCGTCTCCGCCCGGCACCGGGCGTCGTTCCTGCTCGTCGGGACGATGAACCCGGAGGAGGGGGAGCTGCGCCCGCAGCTGCTCGACCGGTTCGCGCTCACCGTGCACGTCGCCGCCAGCCGGGATCCGGCGATCCGCGCCGAGGTGGTGCGCCGCCGCCTGGCCTTCGACGCCGACCCCCACGGGTTCGCCGCCGCCTGGGAGCCCGCGCAGACCCGGCTGGCCGCCCAGGTCGCCACCGCCGCGGCGCGCCTTCGCGCGGTGACGCTCACCGACGCCGCCCTGTACGCGATCAGCGCGGTGTGCGCGGGCTGCGACGTCGACGGGATGCGCGCCGACGTGGTGCTCGCCAGGACCGCCCGCGCGCACGCCGCCTGGAACGGGCACGACACCGTGCGCACCGCCGACATCCGCGCCGGCGCCCGCCTGGCCCTGCCGCACCGGCGCCGCCGCGGCCCGTTCGACGCCCCCGACATGGACACCGCCCTGCTCGACGCCGTCCTTGACACCGCGCTCGCCGGCCTCGACGACGCCGTCGACAACGAGCAGACCGCTCGCCGCCGCGCCACCACCGCGGACGGTCCCGGGCACGCCGCCGACGGCACCGAGGCCAGCGGCCGGCATCCCCGCGGGCATGACCCCGTCGGCGGGGATGCGGACGGCGAGGACCCTGACGGCGGGGATGCGGACGGTTCCGCCTTCGGCGGCGACGGTCCACACGGCGGCGCGGGCCCGGGCGGCAGCGGCCTCGGTGGTCCAGGCGGCCGGTGGCCTGAGGGCGGCGGGGACGCGGACACCGGGGACGGTCGCGACATCGGCGCGGGCGGACCCGACCCGTCCGGCGCCCTCGGCACCGACCGCGACAGTGGCCGTCTCAACGTCCCAGGCTGGGACGGCGGCCGTCTCCACGACAGGGGCGGCGAGGACATCAGCCCAGGTCGCCCCGGTTACGACACCACCGGTCTCAACCAGGCCGGCCCCGGCGGCGACCGCGTCGGCGGGCGCGCCGACGGCACGGAGCGCGACGCCTACCGTCGCGGCGGGCTCTCCCTGACCCTGCCCCGCACCGGCCACCCGCCGCACCCCGGCGCGGTGGGTGGCGGCGCGGTGGGTGTCGCGCCCGCACCGGGGGCGCTGTTTCGCCCCCGGGCGTTCACACTGGCGGGACTCGGCGCGTCGACCTCGGCGGGGCGGCGCTCACCGGCCCGCGGGCAGCGCGGCGCGCTCGTGACGACCAGCCCCGACGCCCCCGGCCTGCACCTGCCGGCCACCCGCCGCACCCCGGCGCAGGCGCCGCCGCGACCGGCCCGCACACCTCCC
>NZ_FZMO01000391.1 GCF_900197875.1 Frankia canadensis
GGGCGGGGGAGATCCGGCGGGGCTGGCGGCCATCCTGGCCGCCGGCAATCCGGCGCCGTACGCCGTCGTGCTGGACGTGCCCGAGGCGGGCCTGCGTGTCGTCGGAGCCTCGCCGGAGCTGTTCCTCGAGCGCGCGGGCGACGTCGTCCGGTCCAGCCCGATCAAGGGAACCGGGCGGACGGAGCGGGACCTGGGGGACAAGGACGTCGCCGAGAACATCATGATCGTCGACCTGGTACGCAATGATCTCGGTCGGGTGGCGCGGCCGGGCAGCGTCACCGTACCGGCGCTGTGCGCGGTCGAGGAGCATCCGGGGCTGGTCCACCTGGTCTCGACCGTGCGGGCCAGGCTGCGGCCCGGCGTGGGCTGGGCGGAACTGCTGGCGGCGGCGAGCCCGGCCGGTTCGGTGTCGGGCGCGCCGAAGTCGAGCGCGCTGCGCGTCATCCGGGAGCTGGAGCCGGTGGCCCGCGGCCCCTACTGCGGGGGCATCGGCTGGGTGGACGCCGACCGTCGCCGCGGCTGGCTGTCCGTCGGCATCCGGACGTTCTGGTTCGGGGATGGCCGGCTGCACTTCGGCACCGGCGCCGCCATCACCTGGGGCAGTGATCCCCTGGACGAATGGCAGGAGACCGAGCTCAAGGCCCGCCGTCTCGTGGGGCTGGCGAGCGGCGCGGCCGGCTGACCGCGGGCCCTGGCTCCGGCCCGGACCGCGACGACATGGCGGCGGGGGCTGCCACGGTGCAGGCCGCGGCGGTGACCGGCGTGAAGGCCCGCAGACGACGACCCGCCCGGCCGGATGTCACCGGCCAGGCGGGTGGGTGCTCGTCGTGCGAATGGGTGCGACCGCAAGAGATGCGAGTTGGGGCAGCGTCTCCCCTGTCGAGTGCCCGCACCGGCTCGCCGGGATCGGGCAGTGCTCCCGGCCCCGGTGAGATCACCGCTCGGGACCGCCCCAGATCAACAGGGCGAGCTCCGCGTCAAGATCGATGATGTCGCTCTCACCACCGAGCGGGACCGCGGAGTAGGTGCGCCGCAGGAAGGCCAGGACCTCGGAGCGCGGCATCTCGAACAGCGCGTGCCCCGACGGGCTCGACAGCGACAGGCAGACGATCCGCCCGCCGGACTGGGCGGCCGGCCAGACCTGAACATCGCCATCGCCGGCCGGGCGGCGCACGCCGTCGCTCAGCAGCTGTCGCGCGAAGGTCCACTCGACGACCTCGTCCGCCCCCGTACGGAACCCGATGCTGATGGCGTAGGGGTCGGCCGGCTCGTACCGGACCGTCGCGGCGACCGGCACGGGCGCGCCGCCGGGGACGACGAGGCGAAGGGCAAGTTCGGCGGTGATCGAATCGTGACGAATAGTCATCGGGCGGCCTCTCATGGTGCGTGGTGCGGGCGAGCACCCGTGTAACGGGATAGTTCCCTCTCCGAGTCCCGTTGGAAACAAGATTATGCCAAGACAACATCCGTTACGGCGGCTTGGGCGAGTTGCCCGGCCCGGAAGGGTGAACCTTTCCCGGGTAGAGCGCGAAACGGTTGCACTACGGACAGCTCTCCACCGCTGGGCGGAAGAGTGATTACTGTGCGTAGCGTCCGAGCGTCCCCCCGAGAGCTGGGCCAACCTGCCGAGGCCGTGCCACCTTGAGCCTTCCCCGTCCGGGTGGTTCTCAACCTTGGCCAGTCATGGCGAACCCGGCGCAGTCCGCCCACCGGGCGGGACGGCAGACATCGCCGCATCCGTCCGCCGAGACCCCCCTGCGGGCCGATGTACGCGGCCGTGTAAGGTGGTGTCACCACCCGCGAGGGCCGGTGACGCAGGGGCGTATAGCTCAGGGGTAGAGCGCTGCCTTCACACGGCAGAGGTCCGTGGTTCGAAACCACGTACGCCCACACGATCTGACTCTTCATGCTGCGGTCCCGCTGTCGGCGAGAGGCCTTGCCGGGGAGCCCGCGCGATGCGCCGACTCTGTGCAGCGGCCCCTCGGAATCCCCGGATACGCCGAGGTGAGGTGGGTTGGGGGAGGTCGGGGG
>NZ_FZMO01000394.1 GCF_900197875.1 Frankia canadensis
TTGGTGTGTCCTGAAGGGAACTGGATGAGGTTCTGAGGTAGAAGATGGAATGCTCGTCAGCGACCATGCTGTTGCGGAGATGAAGGTAGGTCCTTCGATATCGGCATACAGGTGCTGGTATCAAACCGCCACGAGCTGCTGTGGTGAATGAGTCATGGTGGTGAACGTCCGTGGAAAAGCCGCCGGGAGAGGCGGCAGGTGTGAGCCAAGAAGGCGAACGAGAGTGAACCATCGACGACGTGTCGTTATTCTAGATGACATCAGAACCAGGGTCTTAATCCTATCCTGGGATAAGTCGGAGGGGGACCTGTTTACTGCTCTGGCGGTGTCCGGCATGAAGATGGCGCGAGCTTGGCTTGGGCTCTGCAACGGAACAGGAGAACTCCTCGGCCCGACACGGGCCCCGCGGATTGGAGCGGGAACCCACCGGAAGACCGGCAAGCGGCTAATCCGCGAGTCGCAGAGTACCGGGTGCGGGCCAGGAGGGCGGAACGTCCCGCAGTAGTGACGAAGCGCCTGTAATGGGCGCGGAGCGAAGGGGACGTGCCGTCGAGTGTCGTCCAGCGATCAACCAGAAACGGGAGGAATTGCGTGGACGAGACAAGACCAGCAGGAAAATCGTTTGACATTCCGAAGACGTTGATATGGAAAGCATACCTGAAGGTCAGTGGCAACAAAGGTGCGGCAGGGATTGACGGGCAGTCTCTAACGGAGTTTGAACAGAATCTTCGGAATAGCCTGTTCAAGCTCTGGAACAGGATGTCGTCGGGGAGCTACTTCCCGGAGCCGGTGAAAGCTGTCTCCATCCCGAAGTCAGATGGTGGCACCCGGATCCTCGGGGTGCCCACCATCGCCGACCGGATAGCGCAGACAGCCGTGGCCATGATCCTGGAGCCGGAAGTGGACCCAGTGTTCCACCCCGACTCGTACGGTTATCGGCCAGGGAAGTCCGCGCTGGACGCGGTGGAGGTGTGCAAGCAGCGGTGTTGGCGACGTCCTTGGGTTGTCGATTTGGACATCCAAGGGTTCTTCGACAGCGTTCCGCACGCACAGATCGTCGCTGCGGTGGAGAAACACACGAACTTGCCATGGGTTGTGCTGTACGTGAAACGGTGGCTTGTCGCGCCGGTTCAGTACCCTGACGGCAGCTGTGTCACTCCTGTTAAGGGAACTCCACAGGGGTCGGCGATCTCACCGTTGTTGTCGAACCTTTTCCTGCACTATGCGGTGGACGCCTGGCTCGCCAGGAAATTCCCGGTGGTGTGGTTCGAGAGGTACTGCGACGACATCATCCTGCACTGCTACAGTCAACGGCAGGCGAGTTACCTTCGCAGTGTCGTTGAGAAGCGGCTGCTGGAGTTCGGGTTACGCTGTAACCCGGATAAGACCCGGATCGTCTACTGTAAGCAGGACGGGCGCGACGAAGAACACCCGGTAACAAGCTTCACGTTCCTGGGTTTCGATTTTCGCCGCGCGCCCATCCGGCGACGGGACGGCGTGCTGATGTGCGGGTTCGTCCCTCTGGTCGGCAAGTCGGCGCTGAAGTCGATGGCGCGGGTCATCCGGCAGTGGAAGCTGGGTCGGTGGACCAGTGCGAGCCTTCGGGACCTCGCCGCGATGGTCAATCCCATTGTGGCAGGCTGGATCGGCTACTACGGGCGCTTCTACAAGTCCAGGCTGATGCGCTTCCTGAAACAGCGAATCAACCCCTTCCTGGTGAAGTGGGCTATGCGGAAATACAAGCGACTGCGTCGAGCGAAAGGACGGGCTCGTCGGAAGCTGGCCGAGATAGCGTCAGCGTCTCCGGCGATTTTCGCTCACTGGAAGCACGGCGCGAGTCCTGCTGGTTCGACGGTGGGAGCCCGGTGACGGGAGACTGTCACGCCGGGTTCTGAGAGCAGCGGCGGGTGAGATTCCCGCCGCTGACTCACCTCGTT
>NZ_FZMO01000544.1 GCF_900197875.1 Frankia canadensis
GGGCCGGACACGGTGCCCGCCCACCCCCACCGCGGCGGGCACCGTGTCCGGCCCGGTGGACGAGCCCGGCACCGCGGACGAGCCCGGCACCGCGGAACCTTCGGTACTCGTCACGGCGACCGGCAGCCCCGCAGGCGCACAGCCGCCCGCGTCGACGGGCGCGGGGTCGGGTGGCGTCTCGTCGGGTTCGTCGTCGAAGGGAAGGAACCGTTCACCGGCCATCCCCGACCCGCCGGGGGCACCGGTCGTCGGGCGACGTCGTGTGCGCATCAGGCCCACACCGCGTCCGGGATCGGTGAGCCCGTCAGCGGCGGGTTCGGGTGTTCGGCGACAGCCGTGACGCGGCATGGAAAGCCCCCAGGGTCAGAGGGGAGAACCGGGAAACCGGAATGTTTCCCGCCCCATCTACCCTGACGCCAATTTCCTTTCTCGTAAAGCGACTGGAGCCGTTGATTTCACGGGTTTGACGCGGAGTGGAGACGGACTGGAATCGGAGCCGAGCCGGGGTATTCCACCCGGAGTAGACCCGGAGTACAGCCGGAGTACAGCCGGAGTACAGCCGGAGTACAGCCGGAGTACAGCCGTAGTGCACCGGGAGCCGAATCGGATTCGGGTGGAGTCGGAGCAGAGCCGGAGTCCACTCGGAGCCGACCTTGCACCGGGGGGTGCGGCCCGGACGCAGCGAGGCCCCGGACCGCAGCCGGGGGGTGCGCTGCGGTCCGGGGCCTGTGACGGTGGCCGGAGCGGATCGGCCACCGTGGGGAGACACACCCCGCCCTGTGTGGCCAGGGGAAGGGCCGGGGTGTGTCTCCCGGGGATGCGGCGGGAAGGCGTGGTCCTGTCCCGCCGCGTGCATCAGATCGCCGTCACCGCCCCGACGGTGGTTCCTGCTCGTCCACCGGGCGGAACCGTGCCGCCTGCCTGGTGAACGAGGCGACGTCGACGGTCAGGCCGGGAAGCTCCAACCGGGCCGTGGCCAAGGCCGCGTGCAACGACGGGTCGTGCAGCGCGTGGGCCATCACGTATACCGCCGGGTCGGTCATCGGATGCGCCCGGTTCACCGCCGCCGCCCCCGCCAACAGGCCGAGCGTGCGGGCCACCACGTCGCCGATCACCTCCCGGTCGACGTCGGGCATGTCCGTGGCGATGCGCGCGGCCAGCACCAGGCGCAGCCGGTCCACGAACGACGCCGCCACCTCCCCGGGACCGACGCCGCGCCGTCGCCGTGACGCCCCGCTACCTGGATCGGACCGTCGCCGGCTCACCGGACCCGGTCCCCGTCTGCCACGGGCAGGCACAGCAACGGTGCCACCACCCATCGCCCCCGGCAGTGCTCTTCGGCGTGGGCGTGCGCCGCCGTCGCCGACGTGAACGGGCCGATCATGCCCGTCACCGTCCGGGCGGCATCGACCATCGCGATACCCCACACCATCGACCCCACCGGCACACCACCAGCCGGAGCGCCGGCCTTGACCCGCGCCGCCAGCCCGCCCGCAGCCACCGACGCACACCGCGTCCGCGACACCGTCACCGCCATCACATGACCTGCCTTTCGCACGGTCAGGGGCCTGCCCGCCCACCCGTGGCGCTCACCGAACGGCAGGCGGCCAGGCCGATCAGGGGTCAGGCCGCCGCCTGCTCCACCGGGCTCTTGCGCATCTCGCCCGCCAGCAGCGCCGCCACGGCCCCGTGTACCTCGGAGATGCGCCGGACCTGGTCGGTGTCGAGGTCGCGCAGGCCGTTCACCCGGTGGCGCACCCAGGTGCGACCCAGGTCCAACGCCTGGTACGACCAGCCGACCAGCAGCTTGTCGACCACGTCCAGCTCCGCCGTACCCGGCAGCTTCTCCGCGAACATCACCCGGTGAATCCGCGCCACCGAACCCGCCATCCGCGCCATCAATAGATCCGCGTCCGCCGTGTACACCGTGCACGAGTCCACCAGCCCCGGCATCTGCTCCGGACGCAGCCCCACCCGAGGCGCGGCGTGCAACTCCCGAGCGAACAACTGACCCGACGGCACCAGCCCGAACGCCGCCGCCGACAACCGATCCACCATCACCATCACTCCGATCCACAGAAAGTAGGGGGCTGCCCTACCCGCGGGTTTCTTCGCAGGGGGAACCGCGCGTCATCCGGGCTCTGGAGCGCACCGGGCGCGCCTGCGGGCCCGCGGGTAGGACAGGACCTCGGCCCCGAGCGTCCGCCCCAGGGCCACACGGC
Source organism: Frankia canadensis (assembly GCF_900197875.1). GTDB lineage: Bacteria > Actinomycetota > Actinomycetes > Frankiales > Frankiaceae > Frankia > Frankia canadensis. Next base: position 2,223 of record NZ_FZMO01000544.1, read on the forward strand.
AAGCGTGACCCGAAAATCCCCGTTCGGCCACGGCCCTGTCACGGACCGTAAACGCAGTGGGGGTCGTGACCTAACACTTTCCGCACCCGCCCGTGACCCTCTTCGCCAGGGAGGGTCAGGAAAGAGTCAGGGCCTTTCCGCCCGCGGACCACTCCCGATCCCTCGGAAACCTGTCACCGGCTCGTTACGCTTTCCCCAACCCCTTGTGCGCCCACCAGCGGAGAAGCGATGCCCACCACCGTGCGGTCCCGATCCACCACCGCCGAACAGGAACGCGCCGCCACACTGCGCGCACGCCACCCCGGATGGGACCCGCAGCGCCTGCGCGACGCCCGCGACGCTCTCGGCTGGAGCCGCGCCACCCTCACCCGCAAAATCCGCACCATCCGCAGCATCGACGTGCCGTTCACCCCGCCGATCGCGAACGAACAGACCATCCGCCGCCACGAACGCGGATGGGCCTTCCCCGGCGAGGACTGGCAAGCCGCCTACACCCACACCATGGGCCTCAACCGCGTTGACCTGGGCTTCTGCACCCGTGAGGCCAACGGTGCCGTGACCATCACACACCGTGACTTGCTCTCCGGTCCGCCAGCCACAGACGATGAGTGGGTCCGCAAGCTCTGGGCCACCCACGGACTGAGCGACGCGTGGGAGGAGGTGACGAGCATCGATCGCCGCGAGTTCACCGCTCTTACGGGCCTCACGCTCCTCGACGCGGCCCGGGAATGGCTCGTGGCCGACCCCGCCCGCATCGCCGCCACCCTGTCCGGACGCCGCGCCGACGCCGCCGTCATCGCCGACCTCACCACCACCATGGACGCCCTACGCCGCCTGGACGACAAACTCGGCGGACAGGCTGTCAACGGCATGATCCTCGAACAGCTCCGGCTTGTCGTCCGCGTCCTACGCAACGCCAGCTACACCCAATCCGACGGCCAGGCCCTCCACGGCATCGCCGCCGAACTCGCCCGCATGGCCGGATGGACCGCCCAGGACAGCGGCGACCACACCACCGCCCAACGCCTCTACCTCACCGGGCTACGCGCCGCGCACGATGCCGACAACCCCGGCATCGCTGCCAACATTCTCCGGTGCATGGCCGCGCAAGCCTGCGACCTCGACGACGCCCCCACCGCCGTCGAACTCCTACGCTCCGCACGCGCCGGAACACGCGGCCGACTCACCCCGACCGAGAACGCCGTCATCGCCGGACAACTCGCCGTCGCCCACGGACAGGCCGGCAACCGCGACGCCACCCGAGCCGCCGCTGACGAAGCCCACACCTACATCGACCACGCCCGCCCCGACGGAGCACCGCCCTACGTCTACTGGGCATCCGCCCACACCATCGCCTACTACACCGGAACCGCGATGATCTCCGCCGGCAGCCCCGACGCCGCCGTCTCCTACCTGCAACCCGCCACCGACAACATCGCCCACGACATGCCCCGCGACCTCGTCTTCTTCCGCTCCAAGCTCGCCGTCGCCCACGCCCGAGCCGGCGCGCCCGAAACCGCGCTCACCATCGCGCACCAGACCATCGACGACGCCGCGCCCTTCAGCTCGGCCCGCACCCACGACTACATCGCCGAAGCCTGCCGAGAGATCCGCGCCACCCGCCACCCCGGAGCCGACGACCTCACCGAACACGCCCGCACGATCATCGGCGCTCCAAGCCCCTGACGAGGGCAAAGTGCTGTCGCAGACTTTCTGTACCTGTTCAAGGGCGGCCCTTCGGGCCGCCGGTGGGCGGTGCCGCACGCGCCGCGCCGCCACACGCGCCACGCCCGCGGACCTCGCCGCACACGGCGGGGCCCCGGCCTCCCGTTGGTCGGCCACCCCGCCGGAGCGTCGGCCCCGCGGGAGTGTCGGGAGTGTCGACGCGTCGGAGCGTCACAGCCCACCCAGCGCCAGGAACATCCGGGAAACCGAGCGCACCGCGACAGCGGATCCAGCGGGTTGGACACCGGTCACAGCCCGAAAAGTCGCATTGGTCGCTGCCAGTAGGTTTCCCCCTTTCCCGCTGGCGCAGAATCGTTTAACGGACCGGCGGCCACGTCAAGGGCGCTACGCGTCGCTACGCGATCATCCTTCGGATGACCCTTGACCCACCCACCACTCCGCTAAAGCCAAGCGCCGTCGGGAAAGGACGAAAAAATGGAGGGGCCGACAAGACCCGAGGCTCTCTCCTTGCGTTCGGCGCCCCCGAACCAGCCGGACCGCCCCTGCCGACTCGAGTTCCGGGCCGTCCGCGCCGCCGAACCAGCCGGACCGCTCCCGCCGACTCGAGTTCCGGGCCGTCCGCGCCCCCGAAGCCCGCGCACGGGTATCCTTGCAGCTCAGAGCAGTGCCGACGCAGGCCGCGCCGCCCATACGACGAGCACGGCCAATCGTTTCGTTCCATAGTTTCGTTGCAGGGGTTTCGTTAATGCTGCGACGAAACGGAACTGTCGAGACGTTACCGTCGTTGATCAACCTCGAGTTTGCCCCCGCTTCCGAGCCGTCCGACCGCATGAGCGCGCCGCGCCCAGCGAGGACCGCCCCTCCACTCGAGCGACCGCGCCGCAGAGCGCGAACTCACCCCGGCAGGCGACATCACGGACGACCGCGGACACCTCGGCAAGACGGCCGCCGGACCCTCGCGCCAGGAGGTGCCGCGCGTGACTCGGCCGCCAGCCACTCACCGAGCACAGGGACCGGTCACGACACGCCCCGCCAGCCTGGCGGCACCCACGCGCACCGCACCCAACGCCAACCGCAGCTCCCGGCCCAGCCGACCCGAAGCCCCGCCCCACACGAGAAGGGCCACCGACGCCAGGTGCGTCCGACGCTTCGCCCACACCCCGCCGCCGACCACCGGTATCGCGGATGTGGCGTGCCTCACCCGGTGTCGAGAAACCGCAGGTAGAAGGGATGTAGATCTTTAGGGGGAATAGGCAACTTCGCGAATCCTGTGCTTGGCAGCGAGGCCGGACAGGTCCTCGATGCTGGCCAGGAACGTCATCCGCCGGTCGGCCCGCTGGCCGGCGAGCTCGTCCAGACGGCCGGGCTCGTCCAGACTGCCGGGGTCGTCGGTGCCGTGCGCGGGTGCCGTGGCGGTGAGCTCGGCGCGGTAGCGCCGGGCGAGGAACTGGTGGACCTGGTCGCGGGTGAAGGATTCCAGGCGGGCCAGACGGTTACCGGTGATCATCTCGACGCGGGTGCCGAGGGCGGTGCGGACGTCCTGGTCGGTCAGGAAATGCTGGGTGCGGCTGGTCACGACGACCTTGGCGTTGCCCTCGGCGGCCGCGAGCAGGGTGGTCAGGTGCTCGGCGGCGCGGGCGTAGCTGACGCGGACGGCCAGCTCGTCGTAGCCGTCGAACAGCAGCGCGATCCGGCCCTCCCGCAGCAGGTAGCGGAAGGCGTTGCGTTCGAAGCGCACGTCACTCGCGTCGGCCAGATGGGAGGCGATGAGCTGGTCGAGGCTGAGGGACTTGTCGAGGTCCCGCAGCTCGACGAGCATCGGCGTCAGATGTGGCAGGCGGTCGGGCAGTAGCCGGGCGAGCTGATGGAGCAGGAAGGTCTTGCCGCGGCCCGGGTCGCCGAGCAGCAGGGTGAAGCGCGGCCCGTCGGTGCTCAGCCAGTCGACCACCTCGTCGAGGGCGTTGTCGACGGTCGGCGACGACGAGCGGTCGATGCGGGTCAGCCGCTGGGGGATGTAGAGCGCGGGCGGGTAGAGCGGGTCGCGTTCCAGGCGTTCGGTCTGCCGGGCGACGTAGTCCCGGAAGTCCAGGATCCCCTGGTACTCGACCAGGCTGCGCAGCCCGACGAAGCGGCTGTTCGCATAGCGCAGGAGCGGCTCGTCGGCCGCCCTGTCGCCGAAGTACACGATGATGATCCGCAGCCCGGCCACCCCGCCCACCCCGGCCTGGTAGCTGCCCGCCGCCTGCGCCGCGATCCGGTCGACGACCTCCGCGCTGATCGGCTCCTCGCAGGCGACGACGACCCGCTCGGAGTCGAATCCCGCGTCGTCACGCTCCCGCACCCACAGATGCGCCGGCATCGATCCGTTCGCGCTGACCAGATGGACCTCGGCTCGCGGATGCCGCAGTCGGGTGATCTGATCGATCTTGCTCAGCGGCGTCTCCCGTCCCGGCCGGCCAGCCCGCTGATCGTCGACGTCGAGGCCGACAGGGGCGAAGTCCGCCCACCCCCGTCGGACGCGGGGGCCGGAGATGGACCGCGGTGGACCCGTCGTGATGGTCGGGGCGGGCTTGTCGTCCGTCAGGCCGGGGAAGGCGGGCTTGGTGGCGGGCTTGTCGCGGCCTCGGATCGCCGCGTTGATGCCGGCGAGCAGTCGCGAGGTCGCCTCGTGCTCGGTCAGGCCGACCAGGTCGATCGTCTGGAGTTCGCCAAGCAGGCCGTCGGGGTCGCAGTCGTCGATCCGAACCGGCAGGACCCGGCGGGCGGCGCTGTCCGGGTCCTGCCGCCAGATGGTCCGCCAGGCTGCCTGCGTGATGCTGGGCGATGTCCGGTCCAGGAAGGTCCGCGAGAGCAGCACGATGACACGGTCCGCCTGGCGCAGGCCGACCTGGATCCGCTCGACGATGTTGTCGCCGCTGACGGAGTCCCAATGCCTCACCCACACGCTGAACGTCTGGCCAGACCCGCCCGCGCCGTCAGCGGCCCCGGACCCCTCCAGGGTCCAGGAGATCCACTCCGCCCAGGTGAGACCGGTCTCGTCCTCGGCGTAGCAGATGAAGAAGTCGCGATGACCCGGCGTTTCCGACCGATCCCCCATGGTCGGCAGAGTGCCACATAGTGCGACCACTCGAGCTATTCGGGTGGATCTCGGAGATACGTGGTCGCGTGCGGTCCCGCGCGGGCGCTACTCGTCGTCGGACCAGAAGACCGAGGAGATGCCCTTGATCTCGCCGACGAGGCCGTGGATGCCCAGGGGCTGCTGGCGGGCGGCGAGGTCGGTGGCGAAGGCGGCCTGGACCTCCTCGGCCGTCCAGCCGTTCTCCCGGGTCGGGAACGGCAGCAGCACGCACGGATGCGACATCAGGGCGAGCTGCGAGCCCTCGATGCGGACGACCTGGCCGGTGACGTCGGCCGCGGCGTCGGAGAGCAGGAAGACGACGGCGGGGGTGTTCGCCTCGGCCTCCGGCTGGGTGCCGGGGTAGAGGGGGAGGCCGTGCGACACGAGGAAATCGGCGGTGATGTCGGACATCCGGGTGCGTCCCTGGGGGGAGACGGCGTTCACCCGGACGCCGGTTCCGGCGAGTTCCTGCGCCCAGGCGTAGACGGCGGACGCGGCGGCGCCCTTCGTCGCGCCGTAGGCGCCCATCATCGGGATGCCGGCGTGCGCGCCCGAGGTGATGTTGACGATCGAGCCGGAGCCCTGGGCCTTCATCCGCTTCGCGGCAGCGGACGCGCACAGGAACGTGCCCACGATGTTGGTCTCGACGAGCTCGCGCAGCTCGTCCTCGTCCTGCTCGTCGAGCAGGCCCATCCGGAAGACGCCGGCGTTGTTCACTAACCCGTCGATGCGGCCGAACTCCTGGACGCAGCGGTCGATGAGGCGGCCCGCGTCCTTCGAGACGCGGATGTCGGCCTGTTCGGTGACCGCGGTGCCGCCGGCGTCGACGATCGCCGCCGTGACCTCCTCGGCGACGTCGAGGTCGAGGTCGTTGACGACCACCGACGCGCCGTGGCGCGCGCAGTCCTCCGCATACGCGGCGCCGATCCCGCGACCGGCCCCGGTGATGACGACCGCCTTGCCGTCGAGCATGCCCACGCCTGACTCCCTTTCGGTGTTCCGTACTGGATGGATCGCGTCGCCGTGCTTCCTAGAACCGGTAGACGCGCTGGACGTTCGTTTCGAACAGGCCGCGCTGGACCTCGGCGCCGTACTGCTCGGTGATCGTGCGGTAGGTGCCGAGCAGGGCGTCGAAGTCGGTCCACAGCGAGTCGATCGGGAAGTTGCTCCCGACGACGCAGCGCTGCGGCCCGAACGTCTCGACGCAGGTCTCCAGCCACGGGCGCAGGTCGGAAGCCTCGATGCGGTGCAGCCACATCGCGAACCCGGAGAGCTTGAGCCAGACGTTGGGCCGGGCCGCGAGTTCCGCGAGCTCGGTGCGCCAGGTCTCGAACGTGCCCTCGCGGGTCAGCGGCCAGCCGGCATGCTCCAGCATGATCGTCAGGCCCTCATGGCGCGCCGCCACCCCGGCCAGCTCGCGGATGCCGCCACCGGCGTGGGCGACCGCGTCGTACACCCAGCCGTGCTCGTCGAGGGTGCCGACGAACGCGCGCCCGGCGTCGGAGTCGTAGTCGATGCCCTCGACCAGGCGGGCGCCGATGAACAGGTCGGACTCGGCGGCGTGCTGCTCGAGCTCGCGGCGGATGCCGTCGGCGCCCGCCGAACCGTCGACCTGGGCCACGAGGCGGCGGATCAGCCCCCGCTCGGCGGCGAGCTTCGCCAGCCACCGTGTCTCGTCGAGGTTGGCCGTCGGGACGGTCGTCGCGTGCACATGGACGACGGACGGGATGTCGTAGCGGGCGGTGTCGCCGAGGTAGTCGTCGGTCAGGTAGCTGCGCCTGAGCGCGCTCATGTCGCCCATGCCGAGCTCGTCGACGTCGAGCGTCTGGTCGACGTCGTCGGTGCGCTCGGTCGGCTCGAAGAAGGGGTACCAGCCGTTCGCCAGATCCCAGAGGTGAACGTGCGCGTCGATGAAGGTGAACCGGCCGGAGTCGTTCGGCGTGCTCATGAAGATCCCTCCCCTGCGTCCGTGCTCGTCCCTATTAAGGACGAACTATCCAAGGAGACGCCGCGGAGCGCAACGGTCGTGAGTGGCCGGCGTCACGCCGTGAACCGTCCCGCGGTCCGGTGGCGGACGAGGCTGACACGCGGTACCGGCTGAGCACACGCCTGGAACGGGCTGATCGACCGCGAGTCGAGCCGCGCGGGACGCGGGCGGGACGCGGGCGTGACGTGGCGCATAGAGGTACCTTTTCTGTCGCCGCGTTGCTGCCCCAGGGCCGCTGCCCGGACCGATGGCGGGCTCGGCGGTCACGTCAGGTGACGGGTACGGCCGGGTGGCCCGAGGGCGCGGCGGGGCCGTCGAGTGCGGCGGTGAGGCCGCGAGCGGAGCCGCGATCTTCTCGGCGCCTCGGCCCCGCATGTCCCGGCCCGCGACCTCATCGTCGGCGACGGTCGCCGGGAGCGGACGTGATCAGTGGCGGCGTCGGCCGTTCCCCGGAGCCGCATGTCGGGCTCACTTCCCACGCGCGGGAGGCTCACTTCCCACGCGGCGGGGGCGCACTTCCCATGCGGGGGAAGAGCCCGCGGGGGACAGTGGCACCGTGTCGCGAACTCGGGGTCCGCTGTCCGCTTTGCCCCGGATTATGCGACACGGACCGCCGTGACATTGCCAGAACGCTGCCACAACCGGCGGCCCGACGACACCATGAAGATCACAATTCGAGGCGCGAGCTAGTCGATGACGGCCTGGTAGACGGCGTTCTTGAAGACGCGCTGGTAGTGCCGGGCCCGCCAGTACCGCTGGGTCAGGAACAGGCCGATCATGTCCTCGGCTGGGTCGACGAAGAAGCTCGTCGAGCCGCGCCCGATCCACCAGTAGTCGCCGGGGGAGCCGAGCACGTCCGACGACGGACCCAAAGCCCGGCGCACCGCCACGCCCAGGCCGAACGTGTAGCCGGCGCGGGGCATGTAGTCGGGCCCCGAGCCGTACAGCGGGCCGAGCTGGTCGGACGTCATCAGCTCGACCGACTTGCGGCTGAGTACCCGACGGCCGTCCAGGGCGCCCATGCCCAGCAGCATCCGGGTGAACCGCAGGTAGTCGCGCGCGGTCGAGAACGCCCCGCTGCCGCCGGAGAGGAAACCCGGTCGCGCGGTGAGGTCGCGCAGCACCGTGTGGGCGCCGAACGGCTCGGCGGGCTGGGCGATCCGGTGAGCCTGGTCCGGCGGGACGTGGAAGCCGGTGTCGGACATGCCCAGGGGCGTGAGCACACGCTCGGCGAGCAGCACGTCCAGCGGCTGGCCGCCGGCGACCTCCAGCAGTCGGCCGACGATGTCGCCGGACCGGCCGTACTCCCAGTGCGCGCCGGGCTGCATGGCCAGCGGCAGCTTGGCGAACGCGTCGACGAGGTCCTGGCTGGACGTGGTGTGGGCGGCCTCGGTGTGGTCGAACTCCCGGATGCCCGCCCGCTCGTACAACTTCAGCATCCACGGGGTGCCGTAGTAGCCGCCGACGATGCCGGAGGTGTGCCGCAGCAGGTCGAGGATGGTCATGTCCCGGTGCGCGTCGACGAGGCGGTAGTCGCCGTCCGGCGTGGCCTCGGCCACCGGCAGGCCGGCGAGGTCGGGCAGGAACCGTCCGACCGGATCGCCGAGGTCGAACAGGCCGTCCTCGAACAGGGACAGCGCGAGCACGCTCGTCATCGGCTTGGTCATCGAGTAGACGCGGAAGATCGCGTCGAGCGTCATCGGCGCGCGGGCGCCGGCGGGCGGTGGTGGTGTCGTGGGCAGGGTGCCGAGGGTGCCGGCCTGGGCGGTGAACGCGACCTGGCCGCGGCGGTACACCAGCGCGACCGCGCCGGGCAGCTCGCCGCCGTCCACCTGCGCCCGCAGCAGCCGGTCGATCCGGGCGAGTCGCTCGCTCGACAGCCCGACCTCCTCCGGTGCGGCGACGGTGCCCAGATCCGCGTCTCTGTCCACCGGCATCCTTTCCTCCGGCCGTACACGGCGAGTTCCTGTGGCCTGAGCACGGCGAGTTCGGCGACTTCCTGTGGCCTTGGGTGCGGCGAGTTCCTGTGGCCGGCGCATGGCGGAGGCCGTCGCCGCGCATGACGAGAATGCCCGCCGTCGACCTGGAACGGGCGTCGGCGCGGAAACCCTGATGGAGCGATAGGAGATGAGGGTTACACGGATCCCGGCCGTTGACACGCCCCAGGGATCCGGTTAAATCCTCACTGCGTGGAATGTGGAGCACGTCGAAGACGCCTGGCCGGCATGCCCGGCACGGCCGTGGAGGGGGCGCGTTGCTGAGGGTCCTGCGCACGATCGACGATGTACGTCAACAGACGCGGGAATGGCGGGACGCCGGTTCTTCCATTGGCTGTGTCATGACGATGGGCGCGCTTCACGGCGGCCATCTGAGCCTGGTCGACGCGGCCCGCAAGGAATGCGAAAAGGCTATTCTCACGTTGTTCGTCAATCCGATCCAGTTCGGCCCCGACGAGGACTTCGACCGTTATCCCCGGACCGAGGAGGCGGATTTCCGCGCGCTGGCCGAGCGGTCCTGTGACGCGGTCTTCGCCCCATCCACCCGGACCATCTTCCCGGCCGGCGAGCGGAGCCTCGGCGACGTCCGGACCAGGGTGGTCGTCCGCCGGCTGACGGAGGTGCTGTGCGGGCGCCACCGCCCGGGACACTTCGACGGGGTCACCACCGAGGTCCACCTGATGCTGCGCCTCGTCGACTGCGACCGCACCTACTGGGGCGAGAAGGACTACCAGCAGTACGCCGTCATCCGGGCGATGGCCGAGGACCTCGCGCTGCCGGTGGGGGTGGTGCCCTGTCCGACCGTGCGCGACTCCGACGGCCTGGCGCTCAGCAGCCGCAACACCTACCTCGACGCCGCCCAGCGGGCGATCGCCCCCACGCTGTACGCCGAGCTGCGCCGTGGCGCCCGCCGTATCGCCGAGGGCGGTGCCGCGATCGCGGGCCCGACCAAGACGGACATCGCCGCGCGGCTGCTGGCGAGCGGGTTCGACCGGGTCGAGTACGTCGAGGTGCACACCCGCGAGCTCGGCCCGGTCCGCGCGGACACCCCGGTCGCGGACCTGCGCGTCTTCGCCGCCGTCCGGCTCGGTGGCGCCCGTCTGATCGACAACGTCGCCGTCGCCGAGGTTGACCGATGAGCGTGACGATGGGGCTGTTCGCGGACGGGCGGTGGTCGCCTGGGGTGGGGACCGCGCAGGTGCGCAACCCGTACACCGGGGCGGTGGTGGGGACGGTGACGCGCGCGAGCCCGCAGCAGGCCCGCGACGCCGTGCGCGCGCTCGCCGCGGCCGGCCGCGGCGATCTCACCGCCCACGACCGGGCCACCATCCTCGCCGCGACGGCGGACCTGCTGTACCGCGAGCGTGACGACGTCGCCGTCCTCATCAGTCAGGAGTCCGGGCTCGCCGTCCGGGATGGCCACCGCGAGGTCACCCGCGCCGTCACGCAGCTACGGTTCTGCGCGCAGGAGGCTCTGCGCGTCCACGGCGAGGCGATCCGCACCGACGTCACCGAGGCGCGGGCCCGCCGCCTGGCCATCACGACGCGGGAGCCGGTCGGCGTCGTCTGCGCGGTGACCCCGTTCAACCGGCCGCTCAACCAGGTCGTCACCAAGGTCGCCCCGGCGCTCGCGGCGGGCAACCGGGTCGTCGTGAAGCCGTCGGAGAAGACGCCGCTGAGCGCGATCCGCCTGCTTGACACGCTGCTGCGCGCCGGCCTGCCGCCCGACCAGGCCGCGCTGGTGTGCGGCGAACCCGCCGAGATCGTCGACGCGCTGCTGGCGTCCGGGCACGTCGACATGCTGACGTTCACCGGCAGCAGCCGGGTCGGCAGGCTGCTCGCCGCGTCCGCCGGGATGATCCGGCAGACCTACGAGCTCGGCGACAGCGGCGCGCTGGTGGTGATGGCCGACGCGGACGTCCCCGCCGCAGTGGCGGCGGCCGCCGCGGGCGCCTTCGCGACGTCCGGCCAGTCCTGCCGGGGTGTCAAGCGCGTCATCGCGCACGCCGACGTGGCCGACGAGGTCGCCGAGCGGCTCGCCGAGGCCGCGTCGGCGCTGGTCGTCGGCGATCCGGCGGACCCGGCGACCGACGTCGGCACGCTGATCGACGCCGCCGCCGCCGACGTCGTCGAACGGCGGGTCATCGACGCGGTGGCCGCCGGCGCGCGGGTGCTGTGCGGGGCGAGACGCCACGGCGCCCAGTACTGGCCGACCGTCCTCGACCACGTGCCGCCCGACACCGACCTGGTGCGCCTCGAGACGTTCGGCCCGACGGCGCCGGTGGTCCGGGTGCGTGACTTCGCCGAGGCGGTGGCGGTCGTCAACGGCACCCGCTACGGCCTGCAGGCCGGCATCTTCACCCGCAGCCTCGACCTGGCCCGCCGGGCCGGCGAGCTGTTCGACGTCGGCGCGGTCGTCGTGAACGGCGGGCCGCAGTTCGAATCGCCCAACATCCCGTTCGGCGGGGTGAAGGACAGCGGCCTGGGCCGCGAGGGCGCCCGGTACGCCATCGAGGAGATGACGAGGCTAAGGACGTTGATCCTTTGAGTATCACCAACGCGAAGGCCGCCGCCTGGGACCGGCTGGGCGGCGACTACTGGAACCGCGGCTACGACGGCGGGCCCGGCCCGGCCGCGTGCGCGCAGTACCTCGACGGCGTCACCCCCGGCGCGCGGGTGCTGCTCGTCGGCGCCAGCACCGTCGCGCTCGCCCGCGCGGCCCTCGACGCCGGCGCGGAGCTGGTCGTCGCGGACTTCTCCCCGGTGCTGCTCGCCGCGCTCGACCGCCTGCTCCCGGGCCGCGCCCGCCACGTCCTGGCCGACGTCACCGACACCGGCACCGCGCTCGCCGGAGGGACCGTTCTCGCCGGAGGGACCGTTCTCGCCGGAGGGACCGTTCTCGACGGCGGGACCGGGTTCGACGGCGGCTTCGATCTCGTGCTGGCCGACCGGCTCGTCAACAGGTTCGTCCGCGCGGAACTGGTGCGCGCCCTGCGGACGCTGGCCGGTGCGGTGCGGGTCGGTGGGCGGGCCCGGCTGAGCTACCGGCTCGGGCTGTACGAGCGCGACCACGTGGTGCTCGCCGAGGCCGCCCGCCGCGGCGAGCTCGACGCCGTGTTCGACGAGGCGGCCTACGACGTCGACTACGCTCCCGCGGCGGCCTGGCTCGGCGCGGTGCTGTCGCGCCACGGCGACATCCCGACCGAGGCGCTGGTCGCCTTCTACGTCGGGCGGGGACGGGAGCACCGGCTGCGCCCCGGCGAGCTCGACGACCTGGTCGTCGAGGCGACGCCCGCCGGACGCCGTTTCGCCACGGCCCATCCGCGCGTCCCCGGCCAGCCCGACGACCATCTCCTAGAGCTGACCCGGCTGGCCTGACGCCATGACCACCGACCCCGGCATCCGGGACTTCCGCGTCCTGTGGTGCGGCGAGTCCGTCAGCCTGCTCGGCGACCGGGTCGCCACGTTCGCCGTGCCGACGCTCGCGATCCTCACCCTGCACGCCAGCACCGGCGAGGTCGGGCTGCTGACGATGGCCACCTACGTCGCGTACCCCGTCGCCGGGCTCGGCGCGGGACTGCTCGTGGACCGGTACACCCGGCGCCGGATGATGCTGCTGGCCGGCGTCGCGCGGCTCGGCCTCTACCTGAGCATCCCGCTCGCCCAGCACCACGGGATGCTGACGATCGAGCAGCTGCTGCTCGTCGTCGCGGTCAGCGGCTGTTTCACCATGGTGTACGACGTGGCGCTGCAGGGGTACCTGCCGCTGCTGCTGCCCGGCGCGCGGCTGCCCCGGGGCAACGCCGCGGTCGAGTTCTCCCGGACGACGTCGCAGGTCGTCGGGCCGGCACTCGGTGGGGCGCTGGCGGGCGCGTTCGGAGCGGTCGCCGCGGTGACGCTCAACGCGCTGTCTTTCGCCGGCTCGATCGCCGGCGTGTCGGCGCTGCGCACCCGCGAGCCGGCGGTACGGCCCCGCGCGTCGCGGGACACCGCGTCCGCCCGGCTGCGCGAGGGATTCGCGTTCGTCCTCGCGCACGACGTGCTGCGGCCGCTCACGCTCAGCGCCGCGGCGCGCAACCTCGGCATCACCATGACCAAGACGGCGATCTACCTGTACGCCTACCGCGCGCTGGGTCTGTCGGTCGGCGCCATGGGGCTGATCCTCGCCGTGGGGGCGGTGACGGCGGTGCTCGGCGCGTCGACGGCGGGGCTGGTGACACGCCGCCTCGGCTACGGGCGGACGCTGCTGTGTACGGCCGGCGAGGGATTCGTCTGGCTGCTGGTGCCGCTGGCCCTGCTCGGCCACCCGGCGCTCGTCCTCGGCGTGATCGTCGCGGCCGCCGCGCCCTGGCTGCCGATCTGGAACAGCCAGGTCGCGACCGCCCGCCAGGTGCTGGCGCCGCCGGAGCTGCAGAGCCGGGTGCTCGCGTCCATCCGCACGATCGCGTGGGGAACCCTGCCGCTGGGGTCCCTGCTCGGCGGTGGGCTCGCCGCCGTCCTCGTCGCCGCCCTCGGGGAACGGGCCGGGCTCGCCCTGACGATCGTCGCCGGCGGCCTCATCGCGACCTGCGCGCTGCGCCCGCTGCTCACCCCGGCGGTCCGCGACCTGCGCGACGTCCCCCTGGCGCCGCGACCGGTCGGCCAGCCGGTCGGCGGGCCCCAGATCGCGGGAGCCCGACCGTGAGCCGCTGAGCCCGAGTCCCCGCACTCCGACCCCGAGTGTCCCCAAGCCGAGTGTGCCGAAGCCGAACGCCCGTGATCGAGGAGCGGCGAGACGTGCTGGTCGACGTGTTCAAGGTTGTGCACTGGATGAACGTCCGGAAGATGACGAGCCACGAGCTCGCGGACCGGCTCCATCTCGAGGTGGAGGAGTTCGGCCGGCTGCTCGCCGCCGACGAGCTCGACCTGGCCGACGAGGTCGCCGAAGCCCTGGCCCGACACCTGGAGATCGAGCTCCCGCAGCTGCGGGGGAGCACCGCCGCGACCGACGTGGTGGTCCGCACCGCCGCCGAGCTGCGCGCGACCCGCCGCGTCGTGGCCCGGGACGGCATCGCCTTCTACAACTACTACACGATGGCGGCGCCGCTCGGCCGGGTCGCGCCGGTCATCCTGGACATCCTCTGTCCCGCCGGTCGGCTCCCCGCGCTCAACAACGGCCACCTCGAACCCGCCATCACAGTGAACCTGGGGCCGGGGGACATCCGCGGCCGCTGGGGCTGCGAACTCACGCCGGCGACGTGGCGGCAGATGCGCGCGGGCACCCCCGCCGTGCCCTGGGTGACCGGCGACTCCTACGTCGAGCCGTCCTTCTGCCCGCACACCTACGCGCTCGCGTCCGACCGCCCGGCCCGGATCATCTCCTACACCGGCGAATCCGGCCTGCGGGCGCTGCTGACCGAGGCGAACGCCTGGGCCGACCATGCCTTCGAGGCGATGGTGGCCATGGCCGCCGACGGCTCGCCGGCCGCGGTCCTGCGCGACGCCCTGGCCCGCCGCGGCCACGACCTGACCAGCCTCGCCCGGCGCACCGGCATCGCCCGGGACCGGCTCGCCGCGCTGGCCGACCTGACCCTCGACGAGCTGCGCGCGATCGCCGCCGTTCTCGCCACCGACTACCGCACCCTGCTGCCCGCGCGGCGCCAGCACGACGAGGTCGGCAAGACGTTCTGCTCGGTCGAGGACAGCGTGGCGAGCATCCGCCCCTTCCGCGGCTACCAGGTCGCCGACCTCGCCGCCGCCCCGCACCTGCCCGACCTCACCGGCCTGTACCTGCGCGTCGACGCCGACGCGAGCACACCCGTCGACGCCAGCGCCACCGCCGCTCGTGCGCCGCTCGACCTGTGCGACACCACGCAGACCCACTACTTCGTCCTCGACGGCGACGTGACCCTCTGGTGGCGCCGGGACGACGCCGGCGGGGGAGGCGACGGTGGGTGCGCGGCCGGCCGGGCGCGGCTGGGCGCGGACGGCAGCGTGTGGGTGCCGCCGTTCGTCGCGCACGGCTGGACCGGCCACGGCTCGCTGGTGAAGCTCGGCAGCGGGCCGCACCTGTCCTACCGGGACCACCTGGAGCTGTCCAACACGTTCGAGGCGGGACGGGCGCTGCGCCGCGGCCGGCGCGACCGGCTTGCCTGGGGCTACGACGCCCGCAGCGGGGTGCCGGCGTGACGCGTGTCGTCTACACGGATCCGGCGTGGGCCGTCGACGGGCGCGGCGCGCTCGACCCGGCGCTGGCGACGATCGAGCGCGCCGCTCTCGGTGACGGCGTCGACCTGGGCCTCGGCGTGCGCCGCGACGGCCGCTTCCTGCTCGACGGCCCGGAGTTCGAGCGGCACGTCGCCGGCGCGGACGCGCTGGTCGTCTACCGCGCCCGGGTGACGGCCCGGCTGCTGGACGCGGTGGGTCCGTCCTGTCGGGTGGTGGCGCGCCAGGGCGTCGGCCTCGACAACCTGAACGCCGAGCTGCTGCGGGCGCGCGGGCTGTGGGGCTTCCACGTGCCCGACTACTGCGGCGACGAGGTCAGCACGCACACCCTCGCCCTCGCGCTCGCCCTCGAACGCGGCGTGTGCGTCCAGGATCGGCTGGTGCGCGACGGCGCGTGGAACATCCACGCCGGCCGGATCCCCCGGCGCACCGCGGGGCTCACCGCCGGCGTCGTGGGCTTCGGCCGGATCGGGCGCGCCACCAGCCGCAAGCTGCACGCCTGCTACGGGCGGGTCCTCGCGTACGACCCGTACGTGCCGGCGGACCTGATGGCCAGCCACGGCGTGACGTCCTGCGCGTCGACGGCGGAGCTGTTCGCCGCGTCCGACGTCGTCGTGCTTCACCCGGAGCTGACCGCCAAGACCACCCGCCTCGTCGACCGGGACGTGCTTCGCGCGGCGCGGCCGGGCGCGCTGCTGGTGAACACCGCCCGCGGCGGGCTCGTCGACCTGCCCGCCGTCCTCGACGCGCTGCGCGACGGGCGCCTCGGCGGATTCGCCTCGGACGTGTTCTCCCCGGAGGACCCGAACGACGACGAGGTCGGCCGGGCGTTGCTGCGCCGGGCGGACGTCATCGTCACCGCGCACCGGGCGTTCCTGTCCGCCGAGTCGGAGGCGAGCCTGCGCCGGCGGGTGGCCGACGGCGTCGCGCACGTCCTGCGTGACGACGCCCCGCGGCCCGCGGCGTCCCCGACGCGAGTCTGCTGACGATGACCGACTACCTGCAGGCCGCGGTGCACATCCAGCGCCGCGTCGGCGTCCCCGTCGTCGCCGACTGCGACACCGGGTTCGGCGGCGCCATGAACGTCGCCTACCTGGTGCACGAGTACGAGGCGGCGGGCATCACCGCGGTCTGCATCGAGGACAAGCTCTACCCGAAGCTCAACAGCTTCGCGCCCGGCCAGCAGGACCTGCTCGACACCGCCGCGTTCGCGCGGAAGATCGCCGTCGCCAAGCGGGTCCAGCACGGCGCCGACTTCTTCGTCATCGCCCGCACGGAGGCGCTGATCAGCGGCCTCGGCGTGGACGAGGCGCTGCACCGCGCCCACGCGTACGCCGACTCCGGCGCGGACGCGGTGCTCGTCCACTCCAAGGAACCGACGCACGCACAGGTGGGGGCGTTCCTGGACCGGTGGGACGGGCGGGTGCCGATCGTGCTGGTGCCGACCACCTATCCCGGGTGGCACTTCGACGACGCCGTCAAGGCGGGCGCGTCCCTCGTCATCTACGCCAACCAGGGCCTGCGGGCGACGATCGACGCACTGCGGACCACCTTCGACGCGATCGTCACCCGCGGCGGGTCGGCGGACCTGGAGCCCTCGCTCGCGTCGCTGTCCGACGTCTTCGCGCTCCAGCGGCTGCGTCAGTGGCAGGAGCTGGACGACTGATGGACGCCGAGCGGTTCTGCGCCGTGCTCCGCACGCGCGGCTTCACCGCCGCCACCGGTGTGCCGTGCTCGTACCTCGCCGGCCCGATCGAGGTGTACTCGCGGGCCGGGCGGTACGTGCCGGCGGCGAACGAGGGCGCCGCGCTGGGCATCGCCGCGGGCGGGGCGCTGGCCGGCACGCGGGTCGCGGTGTTCGCCCAGAACTCCGGGCTGGGCAACATGGTCAACCCGCTTGCCTCGCTGCTGATGACCTACGACCTGCCCGTGCTCGCGTTCGTCAGCCTGCGCGGCTGGCCGGACCCGGCGGGCGACGAGCCCCAGCACGCGGTTATGGGCGGGGCCACCGCCGGACTGCTCGACGCGCTCGGTGCCGCCTGGTGGCTGCTGCGCCGCGGGGCGGACGGCCTCGACACGATTCTCGACGAGACCGAGCACGAGCTGGCCCGCGGCCGCCCGGCGTTCGTCCTCGTCGAGAAGGGCGCGGTCGGCTCCGCGCTCCCGATCGCCCCAGTGCCAGTGCCAGTGCCAGCGCCAGCGCCCGCGCCCGCGGGCGAGGCGTCGCGGGCGCCGTCCCGGCTGGAGGTGCTGCGGGCGCTGCTGCCCGAGCTGCGCGGCCTGCCGGTGGTCGCGACGACCGGCTACACCTCCCGCGAGCTGTTCGCGCTGGGCGACGCCGCCAACCACTTCTACATGCAGGGCTCGATGGGGCACGCCGCCGCCGTCGCCCTGGGCCTGGCGTGGACCGCGCCCGCTGGCCGGCCGGTGGTCGTCCTCGACGGCGACGGCGCGGCACTCATGCACCTGGGCACGATGTCGACGATCGGTGCGACGGCGCCGCCGAATCTCGTGCACGTCGTGTTCGACAACGGCACCTACGCGTCCACCGGCGCGCAGGCGACCACCTCGCCGACGACGGACCTCGCCGCGGTGGCACTGGCCTGCGGGTACCGCGCGGTGCGTGGTTGCGCGCGGCCTGAGGACGCGCACTCGGAGTTGCGGGGGATGCTCGCCCGTCCAGGCCCGCACCTGCTTGTCGTACGGGTGGCGGCCACGGACGGCGGGACCGCCCCGCCCCGGGCGACCTCCGCGGTGAGCGCCCCCGACCTGCACCGCCGCTTCCACGCCTGGCTCGCGGAGACGTCCGCGACGCCGGTCGCGCCATGACCGACACCTTCGACGTGGACCTGGGGGCGACGCGCGTGCCGGGTGGGACGCCGAGGGTGGTCCGCGCGCCTGGTGCGATCTCGGTGCTGCCGCGGATGGTGGGCGCGGGGCGGCGCGTGCTGGTGGTGGCCAGTGCCCGGGCGTGGCGGGCTGTCGGGGTCGAGGGCCTGCTGGCAGGCAGTGAGATCGCGCTGTTCTCCGCGTTCACCCCCAACCCGCGCCTGGCCGACGTCGTCGAGGGCGCGCGGGTGCGGGAACGCTGGCGACCGGAGGTGATCGTCGGGATCGGCGGCGGCAGCGCGCTCGACGTGGCCAAGGCCGTTCGGCTGCTGCCCGCCGACGACGTGCGGGCCCGCGCCACGCTGCGCGGGACCGGCTGGGAGCCGTCGGCGGCGCGGCGCCCGCCGCTGGTGCTCGTGCCCACCACCGCCGGCACCGGCGCCGAGGTCACCCGGTTCGCGACGGTCTTCGACGGCCACACCAAGCTGTCGCTGGACCACCCGGCCGTGCTCGCCGACGTGGCCCTTGTCGACCCCGACCTGGCCGCGACCTGCCCGGCGGGCCTCGTCGGCAGCTGCGCCTTCGACGCGCTGTGCCATGCGGTCGAGTCCTGGTGGAGCCGGCGGTCGACCCCGCGGTCCCGGGAGTTCGCGCGCGAGGCGCTGGACGCGCTCGTCCCGCTGCTGCTGCGGCCCCCCACGGCCGCGGACGCCGCCTGCGCCTCGTCCGTCGTTGCCGGTGCGGATGCCGACGGCGGCGCGGATGCCGACGGCGGCGCGGCGCGGCGCGCGGCGCTGGCGGCGGCGGCGCTCGCGGCGGGCCGGGCCATCGATCTCACCCGGACGACGGCGGCGCACGCCTTCGCCTACGGGCTGACCACGCGGTACGGCGTCCCTCACGGGGTGGCCTGCCTGCTGAACCTCCAGTGGCTGCTGACCCACCACCTGGCCGTGGCCCGCCGGCCCGGCACGGCGCCGGAGTTCGCCGCATGCCTCGCGGCCGTCGACGAGCTGCTCGGCCGTGGGCAGCGCGAGCCGGCCGACCATCTCGGCGACGCGTTCGCCCGCTACGGCTGGTCGCCACGGCTGCGGGACTACGGTGTCGGTCCTGATGCGCTCACCGCCCTGGTGAGCGCGGGCCTGGGCTCGCGGGCCCGGGCGGGCAACAACCCGGTCGACCTGGACCCCGACGACGCGCTGCGCGGACTGCGCACGATTCTCTGAACGGCCCGGCGCCCGTCAGTCCCGCGTCGCGGCGGCCGGGACGGGCACGTAGCCGAGGTACTTGTCCACGACGTTGCGCAGGGGAAGGCCGCGCCGCCAGCGGCCGTAGTTGTCGACGAACAGCGCGGCGAGCATGGGCAGGTGGCCGACGACGTCGCCCGCCATGTGCGGCGAGACCAGGACGTTCGGCATGGACCACAGCGGCGAGCCGGCGGGCAGCGGCTCGGTGTCGAAGACGTCCAGCGCCGCGCCGGCGATGATCCCGGCGCGCAGGGCCGCCACCAGGTCGGCGGTCACCACCAGCGCGCCCCGGCCGACGTTGATGAGGCGGGCGGAGGGTTTCATCGCCGCCAGCGCCGCCGCGTCGACCAGGCCCGTGGTCCGTGCCGTCAGCGGGGCGGCGACGACCACGTAGTCGGCGTGCCCGAGCCGCCTGGTCAGCGCGTCGAGGCCGTGCACCACGCCGAAGTCGGGGTCGTGGCCGCGCCCGCCGCGCCCGACACCCTCGACCCGCATGCCCACCGCCCGCAGCGTGCGCGCGACGGCCCGCCCGATCGGCCCGGTGCCGACGATCACCGCGGTGGCACCGTCGACCCGCTCGGCCTCGCGGTACCACCACCGGCGCTCCCGCTGCGCGGCCATCGTCCCGGCGAGATCCTTCGCGAACGCGAGCACGAGGCCGAGCACGTACTCGGCGACCGGGCCCTCGAAGACACCCCGGGAGTTCGTCAGCACGACGTCGCTGTCGCGCAGCGCGGGAAACAGCACGGCGTCCACCCCGGCGCTGGCGACGTGCGTCCAGCGCAGCGCGTCCGCGGCCGGCCAGGCCGCTTCCAGCGCGCTCGAGCGGAAGTCCCAGACGAGCAGCGCGTCCGCGCCGCGCAGGTCGCCGGCGAGCCGGTCGGCCGTGGTGTACCGGACGTCGGCGCCGCGTTCGACCTCCCGCATCCCGGGCGGCCGCCGGTCCGCGCACAGCACCGCGACGATGGGCCTGGCCGGCGGGTCGGGCCTGGCCGGCGGGACGGGCGCGGTCACCGTCCCCCGGCGCGGCCGCCGCCCGCGGCCGACCAGACCAGCTCGATGCCCTCGGCGAGCTGGGCGTCCGGAATGGTCAGCGGCGGCGCCATCCGGATGCGCTCGCCGTGGCGACCGCCGCTGAACACGAGCGCGCCGGCGGCGAACGCCCGGCGTACGAGATCCCCGCTGGCGACCGCGGTCGGTTCGAAGGACAGCGACGGGCCGACCGCGTGCACGGCCCGTGCCAGCCCCGCCGCTCGCAGCCGGTCGGCGAGCTCCGTCAGCCGGGCACCGACGGCCGCGGCCAGGCCCGTCACGTCCGTGCCGTCGATGAAGCGGGTGACCTCGTGCGCGGCGGCGGTGCCCAGGGTGCCCGTCTGGAAGGTGTGCGCGAGGTAGAGGGGACCCGCGCCCGCCTCCAGGAAGCGCCGGTAGACGACGGCGGACAGCGGGTACATCCCGTTCGTCAGCGACTTGCTGTACAGCACGATGTCCGCGTCCAGACCCCAGGCCGCCGACGGGCTGAACATCCCGTGCCGGAAGAACCCACACTGGATCTCGTCGGCGATGGTGACCACCTCGGCCGCCGCCGCGGCGGCGGTCAGTTCGCCCAGCCAGTCCCGGTCGAGCGGCACATACCCGCCGGCGCCCTGCACCGGCTCGTAGATCAGGCAGGAGACGTCGTCCCAGTCACGGGGAACGGCACCGACCGGCAGGTGCACCACCTCGGGCGCGAGCCGGTCGGCGAAACCCGTGTCGTGCAGCGAGAAGGCGCGCTGCACGCTGGTGAGCGCCGCCGCGTCCACCCCGAGACCGTGGAAGGCACCGTCGATCGACATCACCCGGCCGGGCCGGCGCCGCCGCGCCAGCGCCAGCGCCGCGGCGACCGCGAAGCTGCCCCCCACCTGGTAGAGAACCCGCCGGCTGTCCGGCGCCGGCAGCCGGCCGCACAGCCAGCGCGCCACCTGCTCCGCCTCCGGCCCGTGGAAGAGCCCGGTCAGGTCGGACGAGGCGGCGAGCGCCCGCTCGATCGACGGGTTGCGATGGCCGAAGTTGACCGCGGCGTAGGCCGACATGAAGTCGGTGCACCGGTGCGCCCGGCCGTCGGTGTCGACCAGGTCCAGGGTGGCATTGTCGGCGTGGGCCAGCGTGTAGCGCCGGTCGAGCACGCCCCCCTCGTCCAGCCGACTCTGGAATCGCTCCGCGGTACGCGGCGCCGCCTCGACAATGGTCACCGCAGCTCCTCCGGCCCAGCCGAACCCGGTGCTCGGTCGCACCCGCCGGCCCACTATGAGCCGCCGCCGGCGCGCCATGGTCCCGCGCCGGGCAATCACAATCGGTCTATGACGGCCCGCTATCGGATATGCGGGCGTCAACCGGTGAGGGAGCGCCAGAAGTCGTAGTTGTGCTCGCGGGCGAGGTCGACGGGGGCGGTGCCGTTCGCTCCGGGGGCGAGAGCCAGGACGGTCGTGCCGGTGGACGGGGTGAACGGCGCCCAGGTGGGGGCGCCGGGGCCGCTGGGATCGCCGGTGCGGGCGAAACGGCTCCAGTAGCCGACCATCTCGTCGGACAGGCGCTGCTGGTCCATGGTGAGCGGGCCGGTGTACTGGGCGTTGTCGAACAGGTACTGCAGCTCGCTGGCATGGGCGGCGCCGGTCGGGAAGCTCGGCCGCGGCGGCTGGGACGCCCACGGCGCGCCGTCGTCGGCGAACTCGTAGGCGTACGTCGGGACCTGCCGGGCGAGCAGGCGGGACGTGTCGAGCGCGGGCGCCGCCCAGGTGTAGTCCGTCCACACCGCGGCCAGGGCCAGCGACGGCGAGGGATAGTCCTTCACCG
The DNA here is from genome assembly GCF_900197875.1 of Frankia canadensis. GTDB lineage: Bacteria > Actinomycetota > Actinomycetes > Frankiales > Frankiaceae > Frankia > Frankia canadensis. The sequence continues at coordinate 24,120 of NZ_FZMO01000544.1, forward strand.
GGTAGCGGGCGAAGACCCTGGCGGCCTTCGTCGGGCCGAACACCGCGGCGATCGTCGCGGTGTAGTCCACGCTGGTGGCCTCGTGCCGGGTGTAGAACTCCTCGCCGGCGACGAACGTGCGGTGCTCCTGGCGGGTCGTCCCCTGCATCACCGGCACCCTCGGGAACCGGCCGGACGTGAGCGCCTCGGTGGGGCTGACCGGCAGCACCCCGCCGCCCACCACCGGCCCGTACCCCTGCCCACCGGCGGTCACCGCCAGCAGCCCGGCCACGGGTTGCCGGCGCAGGCACGCCGCGACGGACGCCGCCGCCGGATCCTTCGTCGACCTGGACGTGCAGCCGACGGCGGAGGACAGGGTCTGCCCCGCCTTCTCGGCGGTCGCGCGGGGCCGGGGCAGCCAGTCGCCCGGGTAGGGCCACCGGCCCGCCATCGTGCACGGCCCGCTCTGGATGATCGCCCGCTGGAACAGCCCCGCGCTGCCCGGCGCCGCCAGATGGGCGCAGGTGCTCGCCCCGCCCGCGGACTCGCCGGCGACCGTCACGTTCGACGGGTCACCGCCGAACGCCGCCGCGTTGCGACGCACCCAGCGCAGCGCCGCCTGCTGGTCCTCCAGCCCGTAGTTCCCGGAAAGCCGCTGGTCCTGGCCGCCGTTGCCGGTGCCGTTGAGGGCCGGATGGGCGAGGAATCCGAGCACACCGAGCCGGTAGTTCAGCGTGACGACGACGAGGCCGCCCTGCTCGACGAGCTGGCGGGCACCGTAGAGATCGCTCGAGCCGGAGTAGAACCCGCCGCCGTGGATCCACACCAGCACCGGGCGCGGTGTTGTCGCGGCGGTCTGGCCGCCCGGGGCGGTCACGTTGAGGTACAGGCAGTCCTCGTTGTCGCTCGGCCGGTCACCCATGAACCCCACCGACTGCGCGCAGGTGGGCCCCGGCCGGGTGGCGTCCCGCGGCGCGCTCCACGGCGCGACCGGCTGCGGCGACCGCCACCGCAGCTCCCCGACCGGCGGCGCCGCATACGGAATCCCCTGAAACGTCCGCACCGCCCGGCCGACCGTCCCCACCACCGGCCCGGCGTCCGTCCCCACCTCCGTCGTACCCACCGCCTGGTCCCCGCCGGCTGGGGCAGCGTTCACCCTGTCCTCGGCGTGCGCCGTCGCCAGGCCGTCGCCACAGCCGACCAGGCCCAGGCTCGTGCTCATGGCGAGCGTCGCCGCGGCCGCCAGCGAGGCGAGCCGGCGCATCCACGGGCGCGCGGTTCGGCTCGTCGTCGCGCCACGTCGCCCGGCTGGGCCCGTCGTCGCATCGGAGCGTCCAGCCGGGCTTGCCGTCGCCTCCGGGCGACCGGTGTCCCCAGCGGGTCGTCCGGCGTCGATCCTGATAATCGTCCGACCTCCACCTTGGCGGCCACGCGTCGGCGCCGCCGCGATCACGTCTCGTCCCAGAGACGATCCTGTCGCTCGGCGGATGCCTGAACGCGGGGCGTAACTCCCGAACCTCGGGGTAGGCCTGGACCCGCCCGGGAGGCCCGCGGGGCCGCCGGGCGGGGAACCGGATGGCTCACCGCGTTCCGCGGAACGTATCCGACGCCGCCTGCGGCACCCACCGCTCACGGCCCGTTCGGGCGTCAGCGCTGCGGCCGGGAAGCCTGCGGCCGCGGAATCGGTGTGCCGGGGGCGAGCCGGCGCACAGCGGGGACGTGGTCGTCGAGCTCGCCCACCTCGAACCTGTGGTTCCCGATCACCCACCAGAACCGCCCCTGGGCCTCCCCGTCCAGGGAGTACGAGCCGTCGGGCAGCACAACCGCGTGACCGCCGTCCGGCAGTGGCACCAGGATCGCGATCTCCTCGGCCAGCGTGGCGTCCCACAGGCGGATGGTGTTGTCATCGGCGCTGGTGGCGAGGGTGTGGCCGTCGGGGGAGAACGCCATCGTGGAAATCATGGCGAGGTGGCCGGTGAGGACGCGGCGCACTGTGCCGTCGTGGGCGTCGGCGATGAGTACGGCGGAGCCGCAGGCAAGCGCGAGGGTCTGGCCGTCGGGGGCGCAGGCGATCGCCATGACGGAGCTGATCTGCGGTGCGATCACGGTAGGGGTGTCTGCTGGCCGGCACGTACGGCGACGCTGAGGAGTGGGTCCGCTGGGGCATGCCCACCGAGGAGGAGCGCGCCGGTCCAGCGTGTGTCGGTGAAGGCTGCGGTGGCTCGCAGGTCGACGTCGGTCAGACGCGCGCCGGTCAGGTCGGCGTCGGTGAGGTCGGTGTGGGCGAGGCCCGCGTTGGTGAGGTCGGCGCCGCGCAGGTCGGCGCCGCGCAGATCCTGGTGGGACACGTCGCGGCCGGACAGGTCCTGGCCGGCGAGCTGGGCGTGGCCGAGGCTGGCGGGCCGGGACAGCCGTGCGTCGATCCGCAGGACGAGGACGAGGACGAGGACGAGCGCGTTCGCGTTGGCTGTCGCGGACGCCGAGCGGTCGAGGATGATCTGCTCCGCCAGACCCTCCGCGAGGGTCGTGCCGAGTGGTGACGACGACCTTGGCACTGCCCTGCGCGGCGGCGAGCAGGGTGGTGAGGTGCTCGGTGGCGCGGGCGTAGGTGACGCGGACGGCCAGTTCGTCGTAGCCGTCGAAGAACAGCGCGATCCGGCCCTCGCGCAGCAGGTAGTGGAAGGCGGCCAGGTCGAAGCGGTCCTCGTCCGCGCCGGCGAGGTGGGAGGCGACGAGCTGGTCGAGGCTGTGGGACTTGTCGAGGTCGCGCAGCTCGATGGCCCAGTGACGCCCGTCGAATAGCGGCCGGCGACCTGCTCGGACACCCGGTTGACGACCTCTGGACTGAGGGGGTCCTCGCAGACCAGGACGACCCGCTCGGTGGTGAACCCCGTCGTGGTCGCGGTCCCTCAGCCACAGGTGCGCGGGCGCGGTCGGACTCGCATTCACGGCCTGAAGCTCGGCCTGCGGAAAGCGGAGCCGAGTGATCTGCTCGACCCGCCGCAGCGACGATCCGAATCGCGCGGTGCGCCGCAGCCGAGATGGTGAACGGGAGTCCTCGACCTCGACCACCCGGTCCGGGCGATCCCCGCACCCATGGTCGCCAGCCTTCTCGGCTGACAGGGGTCACGGTGTCCATTCACGGGTGAGTGACAGCGGTCCGCTGAGCTGGGCGTTTGTGTTGGG
>NZ_FZMO01000396.1 GCF_900197875.1 Frankia canadensis
TCGGGCTGGGCCTGGGGGTCGCGGCGGTGTTGCTCGCCGTGTTCGCGGGCTCGGGCTCGGGTTCCGAGGCGGCCGGTGCGCGGACCTCGTGCGGGGGCGCGGCCGGTGCCCCCGGGGTGACGGCCGGCGAGATCCGGCTCGGGCTGCTCTACCCGGACTCCGGGATGGTCGCCGCCGACTTCCCGGCTGTGCGGGCCGGGGTCGACGCGCGGATCGGCGCCGCCAACGCGGCCGGCGGCGTCGGCGGGCGGCGGATCGCCTACGACTGGCGCGACGACGACGGCACACCCACGGCGAACCTGCTCGGCAGCCGGGAGCTGGTCGAGCGGCGCGGCGTGTTCGGCCTGCTGGAGTTCACCTCGGCGGCCGCCGGGGGAGCGGGCTACCTGGCCGACCGTGGCGTCCCGGTGGTGGGATCGGCGATGGAGGACGTCTGGGCCCGTTACCCCAGCATGGTGTCGGTCGCGGCGACGACGGCCACGCCGATCGACACCTACGGCCGCGTCGTCGCCGAGCGGGGCGGTCACTCCGCGGTGGTGGTGCGCACGGCGCTGTCGGCGGGTGTCGCCGGGGCGGCCGCGCGGGTCGGCGCGAGCCTGCGCGCCGCTGGGGTGGGGGTGGCCGCCGACCTGGCCTACACGCCGGGCGCGGACAGCCCCGGCGACCTTGCCCGGCAGGTCGTCGCCACCGGGGCGGACAGCGTCGTCACCCTGCTCGCGCCGTCGGCGCTGCCCGCGCTGCTGCGCGCGATCCGCGACGCCGGCGGGCAGCCCGGCGTCGTCCTCGCGCTCGACGGCTACGACCGCGGCCTGCTGCGCGCCGCCGGCGTGGACCTGGCCGGGATGCTCGTGCCCGTCTACTACCGCCCCTTCGAGGCGGGCGGACCGCCGACGGCGCGCTACCTCGACGCGATGCGCCGTTACGCACCGCAGGTCGACGATCCCGAGCAGGCCGCGAGCCTGATCGCCTACCTCAGCACCGATCTGTTCCTGCGCGGCCTGCAGGCCGCCGGCCCCTGCCCGACCCGTGCCGGGTTCCTCGCCGCGCTGCGCGGCCTGACCCGGTACGACGCCGGCGGCCTGCTCCCGCCGATCGCTGTCGCGACCGCTCAGAGCCACCCCGCCACCTGCTACACCGTGCTGCGCGTCGATCCGACCGGCACGGCCTTCGGGGTCGACCAGCACGACGTCTGCGCCCGACCCGTCACCCCGGCCCTGTGAACGTGCACGTCCCGGACGTATAGCTCGGACAGGACGTGTACCTCGGACAGGACGTAACGTGACGGTCCGGGGCGGCGCCGGCGGAGTCGCCGGAGCGGAGGGACGGAGCGTCCATGCCACTGTGGCAGCAGGCCGGGATCCTGGCGGGCGTGCTGCTGGTGGTCGCCGTCGTGGCCCGCGCCGCACTCCTGCGGTGGCGGCGCCGGGCGGTGGAGATCGTCGCGGCGGCGAGCGCAGAGGCGGCGACGATCCTCGGGCTGTTCACGCTCTGGCAGGTCGTGCGGATCCTCGGGGTGACCAGGGTCGACGGGGGTATCGAGCGGGCCGACTGGATCTGGCGGACCGAACAGTGGTCGCACCTGCCCAGCGAGGTGCGCATGGAGCACTTCATGCTCGGCCACGAGACGTGGCTGCGGGCCGCGAACGTCTTCTACGCGTGGGTGCACTTCCCGGCGATGAACCTGTTCCTGGTGTGGCTGTTCGCCCGCCACCGCGGCGCCTACCCGTCCGTGCGCACGACGATCGTCCTGCTGACCGGGTCCTCGCTGGTGTTCCACATGTTCCTGCCGGTCGCGCCGC
>NZ_FZMO01000564.1 GCF_900197875.1 Frankia canadensis
GAGCATTCCATCTTCTACCTCAGAACCTCATCCAGTTCCCTTCAGGACACACCAATCCGTACTCCGAGTCCCAGTTCAAGACGTTGAAGTACCGGCCCGGCTTCCCCGACCACTTTGATACCATCATCGAAGCGCGGACGTTCTGCCGCGGATTCTTCGACTGGTACAACAACGAGCACAAACATTCCGGAATTGGTTATCTCGCGCCGGCGGTCGTGTTCTTCGGCCAGGCCGAGGCCGTGCATGCCGCGCGAGGTCGTGTCCTCGACGCGGCCTACGCGGTGCACCCGGAGCGGTTCGTGCACCGGGCTCCGGTTCCGCCGCCGCTGCCGAAACCGGCCGGGATCAACACGAAGCCCGGCGAGGACACCGAACCGGCCGACGAGGGCGTGCCCGAAAGATCGGAAGTTGTCCCCACGCAAAGATCACAAGTAGGCTAGTTCACAAGGAATCTTGTCCCAAAGATCTTGACAAGTTCCGCGGAACTTGTCAAGATCTTTAGGACAAGATTCTTTGTGGATTACCCTGTAGTCGATCTCTGTGGGGGGACGACCTCCGATCGTTCGGGGACGCCGGCGGCGTCGGCCTGGTCGCCGGGCTTGTGGTTGATCCCGGCGGGCTTCGGGAGTGGTGGCGGGACCGGGGGCCGGTTCACGAACCGTTCCGGGTGCGCGGCGTAGGCGGCGTCGAGGACGTGGCCGCGGGCGGCGTGCACCGCCTCGGCCTGGCCGAAATACACGACCGCCGGTGCGAGGTAGCCGATTCCTGAATGTCTGTGCTCATGGTTGTACCAGGCGAAGAACCGGCGGCAGAACTGGCGCGCCTCGGCGATGGTACCGAACCGGTCAGGGAAGTCGGGCCGGTACTTCAATGTTTTGAACTGGGACTCCGAGTAGGGGTTGTCGTTCGAGACCCGCGGCCTGGAATGCGACCGGACGATGTCGAGGTCCGCGTAGAGCATCGCGACGGTCTTCGACGTCATCGACGAACCCCGGTCCGCGTGCACCGTCAGCCGCAACGTGTCGACGCCGTACTTCTCACAGGTCTGTGTGACCAGCTCCTTCGCCAGCTCACCCGACTCGTTCGACGCCAGCATCCAACCCACCACATACCGGCTGAAGATGTCAAGGATGACATACAGATAAAAATAGCTGTGTTTCGACGGTCCCTTGATTTTCGTGATATCCCAGGTCCACACCCGGTTGGGTGCCGCCGCGAGCAGTTCGGGCTTCACGTGCGGCGGGTGCGTGGCCTGGCCGCGACGCTCCCCGGTCTGGCCCTCGGCGGCCAGGATCCGGTAGAACGTCCGCCAGGACGCCAGGTAGACGCCCTCATCGAGCAGCGTCGCCCACACCGACGCCGGCGACATGTCCGCGAACCGCTCCGAGTTGAGAACCGCCAGAACCTCGGCGCGTTCACCGGGAGAAAGGGCCCGCGGCTGCACGCGTTCGCTGTACGGCTTCGGCGACCGCCGCGCCGCCGCCACAGGCGGACGGTGACGCCGGTAGAACGTCGCCCGTGACCGCCCCGTCAGCTCACAGGCCTTCGCCGGCCCGACGACCCCGGCCAACTCCACAGCACACGCCTCGGCTATCCGTTCTCCTTCCGCGGCGACTCCCGGGAGACGTCGGGAATGCTCTCGGAGAGCGCCTCCAAGAGCGCGTTGGCTTTTCCCATAATATCAATCACGCGCCGGGACGCCTCAAGCTCCTTCTCCTGCCGGGCCAGCCGGGCCCGCAGCTGCTCGATCTCCTTGTCCCGTGGATCGGACGCCGGCCGGCCCCGCGGCCTCGACAAAGCCTCCGCCGCACCCTGATCCCGCGCCCGACGCCATTCCACCAGATGCGCAGAATACAACCGCTCCCGGCGAAGAATCGCACCCTTCTCACCATGCCCGGCCGCGTCATACTCCGCCAGAATCCGCGCCTTGTACTCCGCCGTGAACGTCCGCCGCTTCGCCTTCGGCTCGACCTCCGGATCAGGCCGCGCGGACTCGGACTCGCTCACCCGACCATCATCGACCAGACCCCGCCCGGCCGTCACCACCATCGCCACGATCAACCTCTCCCAACCCCGCCCACGCTAGCCTAGATGGAACATAACATCTGTCTCATCTCATCTTGGCAGGTAGGGCCGTCGCGGCACCCGACCGGGCCGTGTCGCTGATCACCCCTGGAGGGATCGCAACCAGCAGCCATCGCGTAGTCGAGACTCGGATACAGCTCGTCGCTGATCATCCCTGGAGGGATCGCAACAACCTCCGACCCGCGCCGTGTAGGGACGCTGCTCTGCGTCGCTGATCATCCCTGGAGGGATCGCAACCCGATCCGAGAGGACCATTCCGATGACAACCACCAGGTCGCTGATCATCCCTGGAGGGATCGCAACGCGACGCTTGACCCGGTCCAGTGCGGCGGTGAGTTCCTCGCGTCGCTGATCATCCCTGGAGGGATCGCAACGCGTAGGCGCGGTGGAAGTCCGCGCCGGCCGCCCTCGGGTCGCCGATCATCCCTGGAGGGATCGCAACATCTTCTGGCGGAGAGCGGCCGCGTCGTCGGCGGGTCGCTGATCATCCCTGGAGGGATCGCAACAGCGCGTACGCCTCCTGCTCCGCCTCGGTGCGGGTCGCTGATCATCCCTGGAGGGATCGCAACGCGAACACGACCACGGCAACCCGATGGGTTTCGAGTCGCTGATCATCCCTGGAGGGATCGCAACAGCAGTTCCGGCGCGCAGCGCATCTGGCTGCGCCAGTAGCGGCAGCGAAGATTGCGGGGAAGCTAGCCGGGAAGTCGGCTCTGAGGCTCCGGCCATGACATTCAACGCGGGAACTGATCCCTGTAGCCACTCCTCTCGCGCAAGGGACCTGTGTCCCATTGCAGTCTGGCAACGGCACTTCGCGGTCAGGACGGGGCGAAACCGGTGAAGGGGCCAGAAGAGGGGGAAATTCCTTTCCCGAACCGTCCGCGATCCGACCGTGACCACTCGTGCCTCCCGATGAACCAGGAGGCCTCGCCGCTCTCGTCGACATGGCCGGCCACACCTATCGGTGAGGAGAGCCCTCATCCACGCACGGGTGGTGACGAGACATTTCTCATCCTTCTTCCAGCCGAGCCGCCCTTTATCAACCAGCGTGCGGCGCGCACACTCCTGAACATCCTCAAGGAGGCTGCGCCAGAAGCCTCCAAGCAGCCCTCCAGTGCCAACGCGAATGATCAGCCGAACGACCTGCCGCCACAGGAAATATCTCCGCCGCGTCAAGACGAAAGGCCGCCGTGACCAGATTCGCTTTCTATGGCCGTGTTTCGACGGAAGACCAGCAGGACCCGGAGGCCTCCCGTCAATGGCAGATCACCCGTGCGCGTGCCCTGACGGAACAACACGGTGAGATCGTGACCGAGTTCTTCGACATCGGCCTCTCCCGGTCCCTGCCGTGGAAACGTCGACCTCAGGCGGGACTGCTACTGGAAGCTCTCCGAGACCCCGACAGGGGATTCGACGCCGTCGTCATCGGCGAGCCGCACAGGGCATTCTACGGCAACCAGTACAGCCTGGTGTACCCCGTCTTCGAGCACTATGGCGTCGCGCTGTGGGTGCCCGAGGTCGGGGGGCCGATCGACCCCACCTCCGAGGCCCACGACCTGATCATGTCCGTGTTCGGGGGCATGTCCAAGGGGGAGCGGAACCGGATCAAGATCCGGGTACGTGCCGCGATGGCCTCGCAGGCCGCAATGGAAGGCCGTTACCTCGGCGGTCGGCCACCTTACGGCTACCGGTTGGCCGATGCCGGGCCGCACCCCAACCCCGCCAAAGCGGCCGACGGCAAGCGGCTGCACCGCCTCGAACCCGACCCAGCGGCAGCGCCGATCGTCCGCCGGATCTTCGCGGAGTATGTGAACCGCAAGGGCATCTACGCGATCGCCGAAGGCCTCACCCGCGACGGCATTCCCTGCCCCTCCGCGCACGACCCCGCGCGTAACCCGCACCGCGACGGCGTCGCCTGGTCGAAAGGGGCGGTCAAGGCGATCCTCGGTAACCCTCGTTACACCGGCCGGCAGGTATGGAACCGCCAGCGCAAGCACGAGGTCCTCATCGATGTCGAGGATGTAGCGCTCGGCTACGAGACTCACCTGCGCTGGAACGACCCGAAGGACTGGGTCTGGTCAGCGACCGAGGCCCACGAAGCGATCATCCCCGCGGAGATCTTCACCGAGGCCGAGCGGACCCGCACCGCGAGGACCCACGCCCAAGGTCCCCGCCACCGCGAGGCCGTCCCGCACCCATACCAGCTACGCGGCCTGTTGTTCTGCGGGATCTGCGATCGTCGGATGCAGGGGAACTGGGTGCGCGACACCGCCTACTACCGCTGCCGCTACCCGGACGAGTACGCCCTCGCCAACCACCTGGCCCATCCCCGCAACGTTCTGTTGCACGAAGCACAGATCATTCCCACCCTCGACACCTGGATCGCCCGCGCATTCGAGCCGTCCCGGCTCCGCGACACCGTCCACGCCCTGGAGACCGCGCAGCTCGACGGCCACAGCACCGATCAGGTAAAGGCGCAGAAGACCATCCACGACTGCACCCGGAAGATCCGCAACTACCGCACCGCCCTCGACGCGGCCACAGGCGACACCGCCGCCGTGACGATCGCCACCTGGATCACCGAAGCCGAGGCGGAACGATCCACCGCCCAAGCCCAGCTCCACGCAGCCCGGCACCGCCACCAGATGAGCAGCGACGAGATCAACGCACTCGTCTCCACGACCGGGGCCATCGTCAACGTCCTACGCGACGCCGACCCAGCTCAGAAAGCGAGCTTGTACCTGGAACTCGGCCTGAAACTGATCTTCAGGCCGTCGCCGGCGGTCCTGCGCGTCGAGGCACGACCGAGGCCGACGCATGTTGGCGTAAGGTACGTGTCCGAGGGGGGACTCGGCCACTACGCCCACGCCCTCGACCGGCGTAGACGCTTCCCGATTCCGCAGCCGGCGGGTGACCGGTGACGGCGACGCGCCATCTGCCGCCACGCCTTCACCTGCGGCGCCCTGGCTAATGGTCAGCCTGAGCGGCCACGTCTCGAGTCGAGTCACCCATCTCGCACTTTGAATATCGAGCGATGGTTCGGTCGAGCAACGCCACCGCTCGGCTCACACGCGCACCGCGCCGCCGCGATGTCATAAATACCCGGACACCGCCGACGAAAGGATGCCTGCAGATGAACTCCTAGAAATCAACCTCCGTGAGGATCTGCGCGAAGCGGGCGAAGGATCCACTGTTCGCGCGCAGTTCGGGGAGGGTGATTCTTCTGAGGTACCCTGGCAGCTTCTGCAGCGGTATCGAAGAGAGAGTCTCACGTACCTCGACAGGAAACCAGCCGACGATTCCGCCATTGACTAGAATTGCTTGTGGAGGGCTCGGGAGATGGGTGGCGCGGCCACCTATCCATCCGGACATCGACAGGTTCCCGTCGTACGCCCGACCGGATCCTTGCTCGGACATCTGCGCCTCGATGAAGGCGGCTTCCTGGCCGGGCATTCGATCGCCATACCGTCCTTCGAACATCCGCAGTTCAGGGTAGGCGTCGGCGATTATCAAGACTTGGCTCCGATTTGCCAGGGCGAGTGCGAGGGCCGTCGCCTGCAGGCCCTGAGCGCCCATCGTCGCGGTTGTCCAGTAGGGGCGCGCTTCGACGCGTCTGGCGGTGAGACGCTTGGCGAGCAGACGGATTATCTCGGCATCTCGGGTGCTTTCCACTACGATGCTCAGACCGTGCCGCATGGCCTTTGGAGGGTACTCGACGTAGGGGTCTCCGAACTGGGCAGCCGCGCGAAGCTTGAAATCAAGCACGGCCTCGATACCGTCGGTTTCTGCCGCATAGACGTCCTGCTCGCCGAAGAGGATGACGTTCAGTTCTTTGCCATGGCGGAGAGCCTCGACGGCGTTGTTGCTATAGCCGCTCATGGACACCATGACGCCGATGGTGCCGGTCAGCTTACCGTCAACCTTGCCCTTGAACTGGTAGATGGTCGAAGCCGGGATCGGTTTGCCGTGCCACTTGGCCTCAAGGAGATACGTACGGCCCCACCGGAGGAACGAGCCGTCGATCTCCTCGCCCTTCGGCCTGAACGCGGGCCACGGCTGCAGGCCGGCGCGGTCAAGGACCCCGATCAGCCACGCCTCGAAGCACCTGCCCCGCTCGTGTGGCGGCATCGCGGCGATCGACTCCAACCTCTCCGCGGGCCCCATGCAGGATATGTGGCATAACGGGCCGAAGGGAACATGGAGCGTCGCAGTTGACGAGCGGGGCCCTGGCGGACGCACGCTGCGGATGCGGGTGGCCAACCTCAGAATGACCGTCACGGGGGGACGATCGTGCCGGTCAACCGCGCCCCGTCCACCACGGTGCGCCAGGCGGGGATCTCTTTGGATTCCGCCTCGACGTCAACCTGGCCGGGAAGGCCGCCGGCGCTAAGACGCGGCGAGCCGGTGGCGGTCCGCGCTGTCCGCTACTATCCGGCTGCTCCCGCGGCGCGCAGCCTGTCTCACGCGGCGGACCCACTCGCCGCCAGACCTCTTTCGGGCAGTACCGTTTCGTTCCGGGTTGCGGCGATCGTCCTTCGGTGCTGCCAGAGGTGGCTCCGCCCGCTTCCTGGAGCCAGCAGCGTCGCCGACGGTGATCACCGATCGATGCTGTGGGTCGTTGTCACTGTCTGACGAGGTAGGGGTGGGCGCGTTCGTGGGCGGAGAGTTCGATCTGGCGGCTGCGGTGGCGGCGTTCGACCGCGGGAAGCTCGCGGGGAGGCTGGCGGATGCGGCTCGACAGCGGGAGCGGGTTCTTGCCGAGTTTCGGGTGGAGAGTTGGCCGTCGTTGCAGGTGGAGCGGTATGCGCAGGGGGTCAGCCAGGAGAGGCTGACGTTCTGTACGGTGCTGGAGTTTCACACGGATGCGCTGGGCAGCATCCGCGGCGGCAGCGCGGCGAAGCACATCATGTTTCGGCACAGTAGCGGGGAGTGGCGGCTGGCGGCGCCGTTGAAGGGCCTCGACCATCGGGAGGCATGGGGTAGGGTCCGGGCGGACTTCGTGGCTGCGTTCCAGGCGGCGCGTGCCAGCGACTTCGATGCGATCGACGAGTGCTTGATCCTGACGTACGGTCAGGCACTGGCCACGAAGTCCTTGGCGATCTACGCACCGGGCGCCTTCCTGCCGATCTATTCGTCCGACCATCTGCGCCGATTTATCCGACTGGCTGGGGGCGCGCCGGAGCCGTCGGCCACGGCGTGGCGGCTCAACCGCCAGTTGCGAGCGCTCCTGCTCGAGCGGCCCGAGCTCGATGGCTGGGATCGACTCGAGATCATGCGGTTGCTGTACCAGTTCTTCGACCCGAGGCCCGCCCAGATCAGAAGGCTGAAGGTGACGCCCGGTGAGCGGGCGAAGTGGTGGGAGGACTGCCTCGCGGGCGGATTCATCGCCGTCGGCTGGGACGAGGTTGGCGACTTGGGCGACTACACGAGCGACACCGAACTGCGTGACGCGTTGGATCGCGCTGGTTTGGAGCAGCCCGGTGCGCGGCTGGCGCTGGCTGGAAGTCTGCTCGAATACCGGGACCTGAGCCAAGGCGACCGCGTGGTCGCGGCCAGAGGGCAGGCGGTCCTCGGGGTGGGAACGGTCACTGACCAGCGGTATCGGTTTGATGCCGCCCGGCCGGAGGGCCGTCACCTGGTCGCGGTGGACTGGGACGCCTCGTATGCGCAGACGCTTCCCGCGGTCCGGCGGGGCTGGGAGAAGCCGTTCGCGAAGATCAGCGTCGATCTGTGGAGGACCATCGAAGCCGGACGGACGAAGGCCGGCAACGCTGGCGCAGTCAGTGGTGGAAACGATCTGTTCTCGCCGACGGGCGTCGGGAAGACCGAAGCTGTTCTCTCCGCCGTCCTCTCCTGGATTGGCTCGAGGGAGCCGGACGAGGAGGACAACACGTTCGAGCTGCCCGAGGATCTACCTGAGCTGGTCGGGTCGGTGGTACAGGGCCTGCGGCGCAAGGGGCAGGTGCTCCTCGCCGGTCCACCTGGAACTGGCAAGACCCGTCTCGCGCTCAGCGTCGCGCTGGCCCTCACCGGCAACGCTGAGGCGATCAGCGATCCGGCGCAGCGGCAGCGCCTCCTGGTCGATCTCCTCCGGGCCGACTCGGCGGTGGTGGTGATGGTGACCTTCCATCCGTCATACGGCTATGAGGACTTCATCGAGGGCTTCAAACCCGTCCCCTCGGTATCAGGCGGCCTGACCTTGGAACGTCAGGATGGCGCCTTCATGCGGATCTGCAAGGCCGCGCAGGCTGCGCCCGACGTGCCCTATCTGCTGATCATTGATGAGATCAACCGAGGTGACCTCCCGAGGATCCTCGGGGAGATCGTCACCCTCCTTGAACGAGACAAGCGCGGACTGCCGGTGCGGTTGCCGGTCAGTGGTCAGAGTTTCGCCGTCCCGCCGAACGTGTTTATCGTCGGCACGATGAACACCGCGGACCGCAGCATTAGTCATATTGATGCGGCGATCCGCCGCCGATTCGAGACTGTCCGCGTACCACCCGATCGAGAAGCCGTGTCCGGTGCCGTGGGACCGCTGGACCTGACCGCGTTCTTCGACGAACTGAACCGGCGGATCATCGAGCATCTCGGCGCCGATCACCAACTCGGTCATGCCTACCTGCTGCGCGACGGGGACCCGCTCGCCAGCGCCGCGGACCTGAGCGCCGCCTTCTACCAGGACATCATTCCGCTTCTCGACGGCTACGTCCTGGGCGACGTCGCACACCTGCGCCGCCTGCTGGGAAGCCTTCTCGACCCGGCGACCGGAGAACCGTCGACGATCCCCGCTGACGAGCTGCCCGCGCGCCTCGCCGAGGAGTTCACCTCCGCCACGCAGCAGGCCACCGGCGCCGAACCGGCCCGTGCCGGCCGTGATGCGTGAACGCGGCCAGCCGCGTCGTGACGTCCGGATCGGCGAGTACCAGGCGGCCGACCTGGCCGACGACGAGCTGACCGCTGTCGACCTGGACCGGCTGCGCGCGCTCGCCGGGCGCGGGGCGCTGACGGTCAGCCAGACCCGGACCGGATGGCGGGTCCGCGCGGACGCGGTCGTCGGGGTGCTCGTGCTCGACCGCGTCCGGCTAGCCATCGAACCCAAGTTCGTCATGACCGGCGAGCAGGTGATCACCTGGCTCTGCTACGCCCTGGCCACTCCGGTCCCGCACAAGACGACCTCCCGCCGCTGGACCACGAGCCCGGACGGTTTCGCTGATCTCGTCGCCCGCGCATTGGTCGACGAGTGTCGCCAACTGCTGCGCGCCGGCCTGCGCCGCGACTATGTCCGTCAGGAACTGACGATGACGGTGCTGCGCGGCCAGCTCGACCTCGGCACTCAGATCGCCCGCCGCTACGGCCAGGTTGACCGGCTACACGTGCACGCTTTCGAACGCGACCAGGCGATCTGGGAGAACACTCTGTGCGGCCTGGCCCTGCGCAAGGCGGCGCGCCTGGCCCGCGACCCGGAGCTCGCCCGCAGCGCCGCCGACACCGCCGCCCAGTTCCCCTCACCCGCCCCGCACGTGCCAGCCACCGTGTTACTGCGCCAAGCTGCCTACACCCGGCTCAACGCCCGCTACCGCCCAGCCCATGCCTGGGCCGAACTCCTGCTCACCGGCGGCGGCGTGGTCGACCTGTTCGTCCACGACGGCCACAGCGCCGACAGCCTGCTCATGCGCATGAACACCCTCTGGGAAACCGCGGTCCGCCGCCTGGCCGAGTCCGCGGCCCGATCGCTGGGCGGACGCCTCACGCCCACCGGCGGCACCCAGGCGATCACCGTTCGCGGGGACCTCAACCAGGGCAGCACCTTCCGCCCCGACGTCCTCGTCAGCCTCCCAACCGACACCGGCACCAGCCCCGCCGGCGGCTCTGCCGTCCAGCTGCTGCCGGTCGATGCCAAGTACAAGAGGTATGACACCAAGGCGGTGGGCGCTGATGACCTGCATCAGCTCCTTACCTACACCGCCGGCTACACCCCGAACGGAACCGGACGTGTCATGATCGTGCACCCCTCGGCCCGTGGCCATGTCCGCAGAACCATCGCCATCAGCGGTCCCCACGGGCGACTCGCCGCCCTCGACGTTGTCGGCATCGATATCGCCGGCCCGCCGGAGACCGGAGCCGTCTGGCTTCGCTCGACCATCGCAGAAAGTTCGCCGTCCCCCAGAGAGACACACTGATCCGACATAGCCTGGCGCAAGCCGAAAGCTCCCCGACTTCGCGTTTCGACTCGGATTCGACGATGGGCATCCGCGGCTGAGCTCCTCACCGCGCCCTGTTTGATCTTGCGGCTGGTCAGGTGGTGACGTCGATCCCGTAGTCGCTGGCGAGTCCGGCTAGCCCGGTGGTCCAGCCTTGGCCGACGGCGCGTAGGCGCCATGTGCCGTCGCGCCGGTAGATCTCGACGGCGATGGCGGCGGCTTCGGTGCTCAGGCCGGTCAGGGGAAACACTGCGACCGTTTCGTCCGTCGTTGTCACCGTGACGCGTAGGTCGGTGGCGGCGGCCAGGGTGGGTGCTCCGCTGCCGTCCAGGCTTGCCGCGATCGCGATCCGGTGGATTGCCACGGGTATTCGGAGGAGGTCGATGGTGATGCGGTCGGTCAAGGCGGCGGTGGTGGGCTGGTGGGACCGGCCGGCCGCGCGGACCGCGCCGCCGGCACCAACGGGCTGGTTGTAGAAGACCATCGCCTCGGGGTCGATCACCCGGCCGTCCGCTCCGCACAGCAGCGCGCTGATATCGAGGTCGTCGGCAGCACCGCCGTCCCAGGCAACGACGACCTGGACCGGGGCGTGGGGCAGCGGGGTGTTCGCGCCACGGACGAGGACGACGCCGCCGTCGGGCGGCGGCGTGCCTGCCGGGGGCTCCGGGGGTGTTCCGGCCAGGTCGGAAAGGCTCTGCCCTTGGGAGTAGGCGTCGCGAATGACGGTGAGCAGCGCGGCGATGTCGGGTTCGTCCCGCAGGCCCAAAGCGGCGATTTCGCGGCTGGCGCCTTTGCGCTGCAGATGGGCGCTGGGCGCGCGCAGGAGTTCCTCGACCGGGTCGACGCGCGTCCAGTCCCAGCGTGTCAGCCGGGCACGGTCGAACCGGCCCGTGTAGACCGCCGTCAGATAGTTCGCCGGGTCGCTGGCCGCGGTATCGCGGCGAACGACCAGGACTTGCGCCCCGGCGATCCTCGGGGCGACCGCGAAGGCCTCTTTCACCGTCGCCAGGACCGTCGACGCCAGCCACCAGGCATACAGGTCGTGGAGCTCCTTCTTCGTCCGCTTCGGCGTCGTCGGTGCTCCCGCCGCCGAGCGGACCGGCTTGCGTTCAGGGAGCGCGTCAACGGCCTGCACCAGGACGACGAGGCTCACCAGCGCGCCCGCGTCAGTCTGCTCGCAGTTCACGGCGACCGCGTCGGACTCGTTGTCGGCGAACGCCACCTCCAACGCGTCGAGCACCGCACCAGGGTCGTTCCCGGCCAGCGCGTGCCACGCCTCAAGCTCTACCGCCCGCTGATCCTGATAGCGATGGGCGCGAGCGGCCTGCTCCGCAGCAACGGCACTGTCGAGTCCGGCGCGCGCCCGCCGCTTCGCCTCCCGGCGGCCGCCGAAATCGAACGTGCCCAGCCCGCCGAGTTCCCGGGACTCCAGGTCGGCCAACACAGCGGCGGGGTCCACCGGCTCCGGGCCGAGGTCCGGCGGGGCGACCGTCGTCGGAAACGACTCGAGATGAAGCGTCGTCAGATGACGTTCGAGCGCGACCAGCGCGCCGAAGGCCTCCTCGGCCGCCTGCCGACGCGCCTGACGCTGCAACTCGGCGAGCTGCGCCCGTGTCGGCCCGTGGCTGCCGGCGCCGCTACGCGGGCGTGACCTGCCGCGCCCGTGGGACGACCGCGCGTGCCCGGAGCGTCGCCGACCACCCGTGCTCGTGTAATAGGAGAACGGACCGAGACCGGAGGAGAGCCCCGACCGGCCGCCGCCCATATGCACGCGCGCGATCCGAGGCCCAGCGCTCATCCGCAGACCCCGGCCCGACGCCGACAGACGAAGCCCCGGCGCCAACCTGATACCGAAAGACATCCCACCCCCCAGGGACAGCCCGTGCACCGGTCAGGCTAACCACCCGGCGGAAGAGGACAGCCACCCACCCCCGGGAGTGGGTGGACCAAGTCGTTTGTGTCGGATCCGGCTGGTACGAAGAAGTCTTCCGGTGTCGCCGATCTTTGGGGGCGGCCAGGTGCGGATTTTCGATGCGGTGGTGTGGTGCCCGCGGGGTGGACGACGTCAGGGTGACCGAGGGTAGTGCCGGCTCGTGGCCCAAGATCACTCCTCCTTACCGAACAGTATCCCGGGTGAGCGGGCGGTCGCGTCGGTGAATACCGTTGCGCCGTGAACAACCTCGACAAGCTGGCCGCGTCCGTGTCTGATTTCGCGGCCCGCAACATGCTGACCCTGATACCCGCTGTGCCGGAACGCGACTTCGGCCCGGAGGTGAACATCTCGCCAGGCACGTTGGACCTGCTTGGTTTCCTCGACCTCGCCAAGAAGCTCGGCGGCGGAGTGCTGTACCTTGAGGCCGTCGCATTCGACCCCGACGCCGACGAGGTGGAGACTCCGCCCGCGCACCTGGTCAAACACAAGGGTGCGACCGGGCGAATCGACGTAGCGTTCGCCGCGAACGGTCTGGTCCACTTCTGGCAGCAGTCCGCGCCCTGGTATCTCGAGTGGCAGCAACTGACGGAAAGCCCGTCGGTGCGCGACGAAGACGAGGACATCGAGCGACTCAGCGACGAGGAGCAAGCACGGCTCTCCGCTGAGCTGGCGGACAAGCTGCTCGCCGACCCGGGATTCCGGGCGGCGAAGCCCGGCGGGGCCAGACAACGGTACGCCAAGCTCGCCATCCCGGCAGGCACCGATGGCCTGGTCAGCTGGGAGGCGATCCGCGATGCGGTCGGCCGGGCCGAGGGACTGGCTCAAGCCCAGTACGCACAGATCACCACGCGTCTCGACGAGCTCGCGGCGGAGCTGCTGGCCACGCATGAGTACCAGCAAGTCAGCTCTTCGGGCGCGCGCAAGGCAGCCGTCGAGCAGTTCCTCATCCCACGGGCAGACGGGTTCGCCGCGCCCACGGTCGTCCGCGACGAGCTGTACGCACGGGCACAGCGCCTCGCCAAGACCACCAAGCAGCCCCCCGCTCAACTTTGATCGGTGCATCTGGCCGACGGGCAGTCGCGCCTGCGACCGCCCTGCGCGGATTCCCGCATGTGCCAGCACGATCCTCCGCAGGAGGCGGGGATGCCGCTGACGCCGAGTCGGTGGCCGAGTTCGATCCAGTTGGTAGCGATCGAGTGCTGTGCGTCGGCGAGAGTGACCCGATGGGCGCAGACGGCTCGTTCGGCGGCGTTCTCGACGGGGTTTTTCTCGTTCGATCATCTGCCTCCGGAAACTCCGAGGATCATTCTGAGTCCAGGTCTTTAGTCGACGGAGGGTGCCAAGAGCGCCGCAAAGTCGGGCGCGTCGCTGGTGTCCGCCATCCGCTCTGCGGCCGCTCGCAAGTACTCCAAGCGCCCGCGGATCCCGCCGACGCACTCAAGGAGGGCGTCCTCATCGGCGTCAATGATCCGGACCGGCTCGACGAGGCCCTGCGCATGAAGCCGCAGGTAGTCTGCCCGGCCGAGGGACGCACCGGCCTGCGCTGCGAGTGGCACCACCTCCGAAGGGACGCCGTGTTCCAGTTGCACGGGCAGCAGCCGGGCCAGCTCGTCGAGCGCGGCGTCAGGGTGGAGGTGCCTGGCGATCTCGATGACGGTGGGGATGACGTCCAGCATCCGGCTTGCGGTAGCCCGGACCGGGCCGGCGGCATCGTTGCCCGGCAGGTGGATCATGATGTTGCGCTCGATCTGGGCGACCGGCAGGCCACCCATCCAGTGCAGGCAGGCCACTGCCTTCTTCGCCCGGGCAGGGCCGACAGTGCGGTCAGCGGTGTCGAGGGCGCCGATAACCCGCGGCGCAGCGTTGTGCCGCACCAGCTCCCCGAAGTAGGTCTGCCGCTCCTTCTGCCACCCCCTGCTGTTGACCCGTACCCTCACCCCGTCCATCTCGTCGGTGAGTTGGGTCGCCGCGATGAGAGTCGCCCGCTTGATCTGCGCCGGTTGGAGCTGTCGAAGCACCTGGGCGACCCGGACCGCGGAGGCGACGGTGATGCCGCCTTGGGCGACGAGAGCGCCCAGCTCCGTCATGGCCACCTCGTCCGTGGAGTCCGATACGAGGCCGGCTGACCGCAGTTCGTGGAGCGCCGCCACGACTGTGGGACGGGAGAAGGCGTCGCCCTGACCCGTAAGCCGGGCCTGGTGCCCGGCGAAGCTAAGCGCCAGGAAGTCGACGATGTCGTCTTCGGACAAGCCGCTTCGCCCGGCGGGCGGGGTCGCGACGGCCACGACCCGCAGCAGCAGGGTGTACAGGTCCACCCCGTCGCCAAGCAGCCGGGAGTGCAGAGCCTCAGGTTGTCCGGTGATGTACTGGCCCCAGATCCGCCCGCCGTCAAAGGCGCCGCCGGCCAGAACGATCGCGCGCCCCTGCTGCACCAGCCCCTTGCGGCCCGCGCGGCCCGCGATGTTCTTGTACTCGGCGACGGTGTAGGGCGTCGTTGCGCCGGCGGCCAGCGGGTGGTCCAGCTCGGCGATGACGACCGTCTCGGCCGGCAGGTTGACGCCCTGGGCCAGAGTGGTTGTGGCGACGAGCACACGGATCTGGCTGTCCGGCTCCCGGAAACACTCCTCGAGCACGCGCTTCTCGTCGCGCTCCAGGTCGGAGATGTGGAAGGCGACGCCGCCGGCCAGGCAGTTGCGCAGGTCGGTGCTGACGCCGCTCGGGTCGCTCGCGGGAAGCCGCGCGAGGGCCACGTCCGCGGCCGGGAGGCCCAGAGCCTGCACGAGGTAGCCGGCGCAGCTACGGGCTGCTCCGCGCGTGCTGCGGAAGACGGTGACCTGCTGGCCGTCGTCGACCAGTTTGGCTACGAGCGGGATGACGACGTCCCTGTTCCGCGTGGCCCATGGGATCGGGGGAAGGAGTTGCTCGCTCGCTTCCCAGCCGTCCGCCGTCAGGTGGCGGTACGTGCCGTCTGGGACCAGGACGCCCTCCTGGAGCGGCACCGGGCGCTCGGTCCACGCCAGGTGGTAGGCCCCCAGCCAGGTGTCCAGGCCGCCGAGGTCGCCGAGCACCGCCGACAGTGCGATCACTTGCGGGCGGACGCCTTGACTACTGCGCATCTTGAGCAGCGTCAGGATGAACTCGAGGTACGGCCCGCGTCCGCGGTCGACCACGGTCTGCACCTCGTCGATGACGGCAACGCCGAGCAGACTGAGCAGGTGCTCGTAGCCAATCGCCAGGCCACCGAACTTCTCGTAGGTCAACACGGCGAGGTCGAACTGGCCGCGCAGGATCGCGCCAACCTGGTCCCCGGACTCTCCGGTGGCGTGCACGACCCGAAGGCCCAGAGGCCCGTAGATCCGCCGGAACCGCTCGTACTGCTCATTGACCAAGGCCCGTGTGGGCAGGAGGAAGGCGGACCGCCCACCCTGCTCGGCGGCGCGCACCGCCGCCAGTTCGCCGATCATCGTCTTGCCCGACGACGTCGGTGCCGTGACGAGCACGTTGTCTCCCCGCAGCACCCCGGCCTCATTGATTGCCGCGACCTGCAAGTCGTTGAGCTCGTTGAAGGCCGCCGACCACGCCTCAAGGACCGCCGGGCCGACCCCATGAGAGCTGAGGCCGGTGATGTCCCTGGTCGCCGGGGCCGTCCCGAGCGACGGAAACAGGGCGGTGAAGGCCGACCCCGGCGTGAACACCGGCCACTGGATCTGGCCGTCCATCCGGCCCCGGAGCGTCGGGTGTTGCCGGGCGCCGTAGTTTCCCGAGGCGTCCCCAATCACGCTGCGGGTCACGTAACCGAGCAGCTCATACAGGGAGACCTTGCCGTCACGGACGACGTCACCGCCGCCCTGAAGGGCCTGGAGCAGGTGGTAGGTCAAGAGGCCGTGACCGTAGCGCGGGTTCTCCCAGGCTGGCTGATCTCCCGTCGAAGCCGTGAGAATCAGTC
Organism: Frankia canadensis; assembly: GCF_900197875.1. GTDB lineage: Bacteria > Actinomycetota > Actinomycetes > Frankiales > Frankiaceae > Frankia > Frankia canadensis. Next base: position 16,166 of record NZ_FZMO01000564.1, read on the forward strand.
GGCCCTGACCAGCCAGACGCTCCAGTAGCGCCTGCGTCGAGAGCGGTACGCCCCCGCCCGCGCCACGTGGTACCCGTGAAGCCCGCAGCACCTTGGCCCCGGCGCCGCCCGAGAAGCAACAGTCCAGGATCACCACCAACTGCCGAGCCGGGATGGCGCTCACCAGTTCGGTCAACTCGTCCAGGGACAAGCAGGTCGAGGCCAGATCATCACGGTCCGCGTCATACGTGATCAGCTCGTGAGTGTCACTCCCGTGCCCGGAATAGCTGATGACCACAACGTCATCTGGGACACTGGACACGGCCAGCGCTTTGAGCTCCTGGACCAGGCGGTCCCGCGTAGCGTCCTGGTCGGTCAGCAAGCCGGCGCCGGGCCCGAGGTTGTCTGTGAACAGCGCGTGAAGCGCTTGGGCGTCCCTGACGGCCGCCGCCAGATTGCCAATCCGTGGGGACTGGTAGCGGTTCACGCCAACGAACAGGCCCCGGAAGGAACCCTGCGGACTGGTCAACGGATCTCCCCCTTGAGTTCCGATGGCTACGCCTCTAGCCGAGCGCCGCATCCACGGGGACGCACGCTCACGATCAACGTACTCGACCAAGCGTTCGAGGTGACACGGGGGGTAGAGCGGTGCAGATCTTCTCTACGTCGCTCAAGCGCCGCTTGACCCCGCAACTGGCGGTGGAGCTGATCGCGGAGGTCAACCAGCCGCGCAGGCTCGGCGTGCGGATGCGTACCCCGTTGCCCCGGATGGCGTGCAGGTTCCTGGAGGAGACGCTGGCCTGGTGCGCCGAGGTGCGCAGCCGCCAGACCGGCCTGCATCTGCTGCTTGGAGGCCGGCGCGCTGCTGCTGGCCGAGTTCGGCGAGGGCAAGAGCTGCTTCACCTACCTGTTGAGCCGGCGGCTGTCCTCCGAGGCGCTGCGCGACCCGGAGACGCCGGGCTGGGTTCCGCTGCGACTCGACCTCAAGGAGCTGCGCGGCGTTCGTGACGCCCGGGAACTGCTCGGCATGGCAGGACACATGACCTCCGCGTCGGATTACGCCCAACCCGGAATCGAGGAGTGCCAGCGTGCCCTACTCAACGGGTGATCGTCTCTTGAGTGACCTTCAGGAATTGGTGCTCCTCTTGGAACAGGAGGCCGACATCAAGGAGTGGCTCCGCGCCAAGGTGTGAGCCGCCACCATCGACTGGAAGCTGCACCCACCATCCTGCCAGCTGAAGCTGCCCCGGTTTCGTTCACACGTAGGGCTTTGAACGGCTACGCGGCATTATTGTACTCGTTGAAGCGGGTTTCGTGGTCGTGGGGGCTGAGGTATCCGTTGGTGGAATGGCGGCGGCGCCGGTTGTAGAAGCCTTCGATGAAGTCGAAGAGGGCGGCGCGGGCCTGATCGTGGGTGGTGAAGCTGGTGCGGTCGAGGAGTTCGCATTCGAGGGTGGCGAAGAACGACTCGGTGACCGCATTATCGTAGCAGTCGCCGGCGGATCCGACGGAGCGTCGCACCTGATACTGCTGGCAGAGCCTGGCGAATTCCCGGGAGGTGTACTGGGAGCCTTGATCGGAGTGATGGATGACGCCGGCGGGAGGACGGCGGTGGCGCAGGGCCATGGTGAGCGCGTCGGCGACGAGGGGTGTTCTCTGTTCGGCTGCCATGGACCAGCCGACGATCTTCCGGGCGTACAGGTCAAGGACGACGGCGAGGTACAGCCAGCCCTGGCCGGTCGGGATGTAGGTGACGTCGGCGGTCCAGACGCGGTTCGGGGCGGGGGCGGTGAAGTCGCGTCCGACCAGGTCCGGGGGGAGGTGGGCGGCGCGGTCGGCGCGGGTGAGGCTGACCCGTCGGCGGCGGTGGACTCCTTGCAGGCCAGCGTTTCTCATCAGCCTGGCGACGCGTTTGCGGCTCACGCGGACGCCGGCGGCGGCCAGGTCGGCGTGCACGCGTGGGGCGCCGTAGGTGCCGCGGGACGCCGCATGCACCGCGGTGATCTTCGTGGTGAGGGTCTGGTCGTCGGCGGCCCGGGTGGACTGGCCGCCGCGGCGACGCCAGGCGTAGTAGCCCTCGCGTGACACACCGAGCACGCGGGCCAGAACGGAGACATGATGGTGTGTTTTCTCCGCGTCGATCAGAGCGAAAATCATCTTCTCTGACCGGTCTCCGTGGCGAAGAAAACCGCTGCCTTCCGCAGGATCTCCCGCTCTTCGCGGAGCTGCCGGTTCTCCTTCCGAAGCAGCTCCAACTCCTCACGTTCCGCGGCGGTCAGCCCGTCCGCCCGGGCGTCGTCCTGACGGGACGCGTCCCGAACCCAGTTACGGATCGACTGCCCCGACGGTCCGTATTCCTTCGCGAGTTCCTCGGGCATCCGACCGGCCCGGACAAGATCCACCATCTGGCGGCGGAACTCCTCCGTGTACGGCGGTTTTGATCTCGGCACCTGTGCTCCTCCCTGAGACCATTATCTCAAAGAGCCCAGGTGTGAACAGAAGCGGGTCAACTTCAAGCTGACCTCCAGGTCATACCAGCCAACACGTTACCCGCGGGGTCGGGTTGACTTCCCCGGATATCCCTTTGCAGGGTGGCGCCAAAATTCGCGATTGCAGCTGCGGCAGAGCGTGGATCTTTTCCTGGATCGCTGTCCCGGCTACGCGAGCAGGATTTACCATCTTTCACAGGGTTGCTGTGCTCAGCACCGTCCGTCCACATGGCGTTCCCGCAGGCTGCGAATGAGGTTTGGACCGATCAGGGCCACCATTCTTGGACGCGTAGCAGAGCAGCAACCGCGGCGTGTCCGTCTGGCTCGGCAGCAACCCGGTTGCCGCCCAGTACGGAAGTGATCACCTGGATGACAGATGATCTGCTCACCGTCGATCCGGCCTGGAGGGCTCGGGTTAGGACAGTGTGCCGCTGGTCGGGGGGTAGGTGGGGAGCGACTCCGGCTAGCGCGATGGCGCGTGCCTCGGGCGAGGTGATGGCTGAGGCGGCGTCTGAGGCTCGGGTGACGAGATGATCGGGCAGGCATGGTGCGAGGCTCGCCAGCGCGTATGCTCGGCCCTCTTCCCAGTCGGTGTCGATGGCGGCCTCCAACGCCCTGGTCATGGCATACTCCGGCGCCTCGGCTCGCAGAAACGGCGCCAGTACCTTCAACGCCTTTGGATCGAGCCTTGTGATCGAATCCGGGGCGGTGATGATATGGGAGAGGGCCTCGCGTGCGATCGAGAGGTCGTTCTCCTCGTGGAGGCTGGGGATCAGCATGGCGAGGGCAGATGCGCGGCGGCTTGCGCTGCCGATGCGCAGAACGTCTGACAAGGTCTGCGCCAGGATTGGTTGTTGCTCGTCCGAGGGCAGGCAGGGCGCGACTATGGTCATGATCTCGGCGACCTGGTCCGGTCGCAGGTCGCCGCCGTGAGCGTCTTCCAGTATCTGTTCGAGGATCTCGTCGTGGCTCCCGCTGTCCAGATCCGGCAGTACAAGCGTCAGCAGTCGAGCCCGTGGGTAGGGCTCGTCGATGTTGAGGGCAGCGTCGACTACTTCTCCGAGGAGCTGTTCGGGAAGGTGCGGCACGGCTCCCGCGAGTGCGTCTGCCAGGCCGTGCTCGGACAGATCGCTGACCGATGCGAGATCAATGAGATCTCCGGCGTAGCCGTCGGGTAGGTATGCGGCGAGTGCGGTCCAGGTCAGGAGGACGTCGGTTGCCGAGTCGATGGTGAGGGCGGCGTCTGCTGCCCAGTCGAGTGCGTCTGCTGGCAGATGTGGCGCAAGCCCTTCGAGCGCCACGGCCCGGTCGTCAGGTTCGTCGATCTTCGTGGCGGTGTCGAGGGCGTCGAGGATGAGATTGTCGGGCAGGTAGGGCGCCAGCGCGGCCAAGGCCTGTGCGCGTACCTCAGGTGCGTCGATGAACTCAGCGACGTTGAATGCCTTCGGGACCAGGTCCTCGGGCAGTTGTGGTGCGAGGTCTGCAAAGAGGGTGTCGGCCATCCACGGGGAGGCGGCCAGTTCGGCGAGTACCTGTTCGAGGATCGGCCGTGCCAACGTGTCGGGGAGCCGCGGCGCCACCTTGGTGAGTATGTCAAGCCGAATGCTTTCGGAGTCGAGGTCAGGGATGTCATCAAGAACCTGTGCCAGGAGGCGGGCGAGTTGGTCGCCGACAGCGTAGGGGGCGAGTTCTGCGAGCGGCAGGGCGCGATCGAACGGGCTGTCGAGGGCAAGGAGGATATCCAGCGCCTCGTTGACCAGATCGGGCGGTAGGAGAGGCCCCAGTTCCGTGAGGGCTTCTGCCCGAGGCCCGGGAGCGTTCATCGCGGCAAGGTCATCAAGTGCCTGATCGAGGAGATGGCCGCGTTCGTCGGCGGGGAACAGCGAGGCGAGGTCTGCCAGCGCGACCGCGCGGGATTCGGGCGTCTCCAGGGCTGTGACCTCACCGAGGAGTTGGCGGAGCGTCTCGTCGAGGGTGTCGGGCCGCAAGAAAGGTGCGAGGCTGGCCAACACCGCCGCTCTGTGGGCAGGGCTCATGGTTGTCATGTCGACCAAGGTGCGCGTTGCGACGCGTTCAAGGTCGTCGGCGGGCAGGACCGAGGCGAGGCCTGCTAGGACGTCGGCACGCAGGTCAGGCTCGTCGATGGCTTCGAGCGCGGCCACAGCCCGTTGGAAGATCTGTGGGCGCTGCTCGGCCGGCACATGCGGCGCCAGACGCGCGAGCGCGGATGCCCTCGTGTCGGGCCACCGGTTTGCCTGGGCGTAGCTGATCACGCGGGTCGCGGACCACAGAGCGGCTTCGGCGAGGCGCACGAGCAGAGAAGCCGGAACATTGCCAGCTCTGCTGGTCATCGAACCGACTAGTAGCGCGTACGTAGCCTCGCGAGCGAACATCGCGCGATCGCCCGCCTGTGCCTGTTCTTGCGCGTCGCGCCAGGCAGCTCGGACGGTTGCCAGATAACTCTCGATGCTGGCCCAGTCCTCGTGCATGGCGTGCCAGATATTCTCCTTATGCCGAGCCGCGCTCGGCTGCTCGGCACCGAGGAGACGGTCGACCGTGTCCGGATCGCCCGCGGCGAGCAGATGGTCGACCAGCGCTGAGAGGGTGTAACGGTCGACCTCCGTCGGCTCGACGAGTTTCACCAGGTCCGGTAGCCCTTCGTCCACGCTGCCCCACCGGCGCAGGAGCCGTGCCGCCAGCAGACCGTGGAGTTCAGCGAACCGGGAGGAGCCGAGGCGTGCGCGAGCATAGTCGATGACAAGCCCGTGGACGCTGACCGTATCCGTGAGCAGGTCGAGCGAGATCAGCGAGACGTTCGCCAGGTCACGCAACGCCTGCAGAGTCTGAGCCCGGCCGAGTCCGGCGGTCTCGGCCCACAGTTCCGTGAGGACCGCGGATGAGACGCGTCCACGACCTCTAAAGACTGCCAGTTCGTGAAAGCGGCTTGCCGTTGCCGTGGGAAGGATATCGATGGTCGTGCCGAGAACAACGAGCAGGCTGCCATTCGGGTAGTCCGGGAACCGGGCCCGCAGCGCGTCGAGGTCCGCCTCACTGAACCGGTCAGCGATCTCGTCCCATCCCCAGTGTTCCGAGATGAGACCTCCCGCGATCGCCAGCGCTAGCGCCAGACCGTCGCAGTAGGACAGCACGGTCTCTGCCCTTGACGGAAGACCTTCAGCGGGCCAGCGGGCGTAGGCCGCGAGCAGTTCACGCGCGATCTTGGCGTCGACCCGGCCGACACGGAGTCTTTCCGCGCCCGTCGGCAGGACGTGGTGAGTCCGCGCGGTGATCAGGTAGCGCACGCCGGCGACCCGCGGGAACGCATCGACGACGGCGGCCTCCCAGACGTCATCGAGCACGACCAGGCAGTAGGCACCCGCGAGGAGGTCCCGAAGGCGTTCGCGGCCGTCGGCGACAGCGAGCACTGGACGCAGGTCACCGAAAGCGCGCAGGACGCGTGCCTGGACCTCAGCCGTGTCGGCGTCTGGACCGACGTCCACCCAAACCACGCCATCAGCGAACCGGGCGCGCAAGACGTCGTCGTGAACCGCAGCCCGAGCAAGGGTCGACTTCCCGGCGCCACCCATTCCGATCACACCAACGTGGCCGGCACCGTGGGAGGAAAGCGTCGCGTGCAGCGCGTCCAGGTCGGCGACGCGCGGAACATAGTGTTCCGGCAGAGGACGAGCAGCCTGCAGGACATCCCAGGATGGTGCCAGACGCAGAACCACCTGCTCACCGAAGACAGACACTCCCGGGAACCGTGCCGCGGCGGCTGCCAGAACCCGCGCGCGCCCGTTGGGAATCACACCGAGGGCGAGACGTTCGGCGATCTCGTACCAGACCTCGGCTGCAGACGTGGCGTTCCAAACGGGCAGATGCTCCAGCGGGTAGCCGACGCTGCCGAGCAGTCCCCTCACGGAGGCTGAATCAGGAAAGGCAAGCGCGAGCGCGCGCAGTTCCTCCTGCGAGAAGGCACTCAGTACCGTCATCTCCCTCGGTCTGCGGCCCGGCTTGATCCGGCGGGCGGGTGGATCAAGCTCGGAGGGGAAGGCAGGGAAGGCTCTGGGTCGCGTACGTCCTTGTCCCGGCCGACCGCAGGTGCAGCCCGGCCAGCCCGCATATTTGGGTCGTGGTCATCGTTTGTCGCGGCAGGCGGCGTAGATCTCACGCACGATCCGCTGCGATGAGTCGGACTGCACATTGGCGCTGAGCTGCTGGTATTGCTCCTGGGTGTACGTGGCTTCGAGCTTGTCCAGGGTGCAGGTGCAGTAGCCGTCGTTGTTGTTGCTGACGTCGAGGCACGAGCTGAGATACGCGTCGCGGACGCTGGCGTCGTAGTGACCCCGGCCGCCGGGGGCAGTCGCACTGGTCGGCACACCAACGCGCGGAGTGCGATCCGATGGCGGGCTGGTGGCACTCGCACTGAGGGTGGCCTGCGTAGGAGTACCTCCCGACGCGTGCCCGTGGTCGAAGGGGTTGACGAGCAGAAGGCCCACGACCAGCGCCACGACCGCGGTCGCAGCCGCGGCGATCCACCACGAGGCCCGGGCCGGCAAGTCGGCGGCACTCCCGCGCCGCCTTGGCGCTTCCTCGTCATCTGCCGGCGGGTCTGCCTGATGGGGCGCGGCCACGGCGCGGACATCGTCCGACAGGTACACCGGAATCCCGGTGCCAGCGAGCCAGTCCGCTCCGAAGGCGCTCACGGCGGCGGCGGCCAGCTCGTGGGCGAACGTTTCGGCGTCGGGCTGGCGGTCAGCCGGTGCCTTCGCCAACGCTCGCATCACCACCGCGGCTACTGTCTCCGCCACGCCGGGTGGAGACGGTGGGGTGACGGTGAGCGTGCGCTGCCAGACCAGCGGTACCGAGTCGGCGCTCTCGAACGGTGGCCGGCCTGACAGCAGCCGGTACAGCAGCACCCCGAGCGCGTAGATGTCGGTTGCGGGCCCGAGACGGCCGCCGGTGATCTGCTCCGGAGCCATGTACATCGGGGTGCCGGCCTGACCCGTCGCGCTGACACCGGTGCCGGTGAACGCTCGGGAGATCCCGAAGTCCGCGACCTTCGGACAGCCATCCCCATCGAAGATCACGTTGTCCATCTTGATGTCCCGGTGCAGGACACCTTTGGCGTGTGCGTGGGCGAGAGCCGCGGCGACCGCGAGGCCCACCGCGCAGGCCTGCTGCTGGGTCAGGTCCTTACGGCGCCGGGACAGGGTGCCGCCGGTCAGGAGCTCCATCACGATCAACCCGATGCCGTCGTCCTCGACGTAGTCGTGGACCTTCACGATGTGCGGGTGATCGAAGCTCGCGAGGACCTCGGCCTCCGCGGCGAAGCCGGACTCCGCGCTGGACTCGCTGGCGAGCATCTTGATCGCGACATCGCGCTTGAGCTTGCGGTGCCTGGCCGTGATGACCATGCCGTACGCCCCGGCACCCATCGGATGACCAAGCTTGTAACCGGGCAGCGCCGCGGCCACACGAGCCTGATCGCTTGCGAACTCTGCCGGCTGGCGCCGTGCCACTCTGCCCCCTCGTACCAGCCGGCATCCGCACCGACCGCCCCACGCGGAGCATGTCACATGGGAGCGAGCACGAGGTCACGCAGGGCATCAAAGCGCACCCTGACCACACCGGAGCCCGCCTACTCTCTGATCGGGAGGGTGGGC
>NZ_FZMO01000244.1 GCF_900197875.1 Frankia canadensis
CTCCGGTACCGCCACTTCCACCCCCGCCGGCGCCCGTGTACGGCGCCCCACCTCCGCCGCCCGTCGACGGCGTGCCGTCCCGGTGGGCTCGTACGGGCGTCCCGCCGCGCCGTTCCCGGTGGCGCCGCTGGTGGGAGCGGTGCGCGGGCCGATGAGCGCGACGCGGCGGACCTACGCGGTGTGGGAACTGACCCTCGCCTGCAACCTCGCCTGCGGGCACTGCGGCTCCCGCGCCGGCACCCGCCGACCCGCCGAGCTGACGACGGCGCAGGCCCTGGACCTCGTCGCCCAGCTCGACCACGCGGGCATCGACGAGGTGACCCTCATCGGGGGAGAGGCCTACCTGCGCCGCGACTGGCTGGTCATCGCCGCCGAGATCACCCGCCGCGGGATGACCTGCACGGTGACGACTGGCGGCTACCGGATGAGCGCCGCCACCGCGCGCGGCATGCGCGACGCCGGGATCGAACGCTGCTCCGTCTCGGTGGACGGCATGCCCGCCACCCACGACCGGCTGCGCGGGCGCCGCGGCTCCTGGGACTCCTGCCTGCGCACCATCGGACGGCTGGCCGACGCCGGCGTCACCGCCACCTGCAACTCCCAGATCAACCGCCTGACCACGCCGGAGTTTCCCGACCTGTACGGGGCGCTGCGCGCGGCGGGCATCGCCGCCTGGCAGTGGCAGCTCACCGTGCCCATGGGCAACGCGGCGGACAACTGGGAGATCCTGCTGCAGCCGGTCGAACTGCTCGACGTCTTCCCGCTGCTCGCCGGGATCGCGCGCCGCGCCGCCGCGGACGGCATCCGCGTCCACGCCGGGAACAACGTCGGGTACTACGGCCCGTACGAACGGCTGCTGCGTTCCCCCGAGGGCGCGGCGTTCTGGGCGGGCTGCCAGGCGGGGCTGTCGACGCTGGGCATAGAGGCGGACGGCACGATCAAGGGCTGCCCGTCGCTGCCCACCGAGGCCTACGCCGGCGGCGACATCCGCGAACACACCCTGGCCGACCTGCTGCGCGACGCGCCGGCCCTGGCCCTGAACGCTGGCGCGGGCAGTGCCACGGCGGCCGATGGCACCTGGGGCTTCTGCCGGACCTGCGAGTTCGCCGACGTGTGCCGCGGCGGCTGCACGTGGACGGCGCACACGTTCTTCGGTCGGCCCGGCAACAACCCGTACTGCCATCACCGAGCCCTCGAACACCGCCGGCGGGGGGTGCGCGAGCGTCTCGTCCCGGTCGCCCCCGCCCCCGGCCAGCCCTTCGATCACGGCCTGTTCGACGTCGTGGTGGAACCCCTCACCGCTGCCTGGCCAGCCGATCTGCGTCCCCGCCTGTCAGCCGTGTCCGACGGCGGCCTCCAGGCCGGATGACCGCTGCCCCGGCCAGGCGGTCGTGCACGTCGGGCGGCGGGCCGCGCCGCTCCCGCGCCGCTCGTCGCGATGGGCGATCGTCAGCGCGGGTCCGATCGGCGCAGGCGCAGGCGCATTCGCAGGAGCATCGCGGTGAGGTACAGCAAGACGCGCGGCTTCGTCGTCGGGCCGGCGCCGAGCCATCAACCGGGGGGCGCCTCGTCGAGGCGGAGCCGGGCACAATGGCGTGGTGAGCGCCGCCGACCTCGAGGAGCTGCGCCGGCTGCGCCGTGCCCGCGACCGGATGGACCGGGAGTACGCGCAGCCGCTCGACGTGCCCGCGCTCGCCCGCACGGCGTTCATGTCGACGGCGCACTTCAGCCGCCGCTTCCGCGAGGCCTACTCGGAGACGCCGTACTCCTACCTGATGACGCGGCGCATCGAGCGGGCGAAGGCGTTGCTGCGCCGCGGCGACCTGAGCGTGACGGACGTCTGCTTCACGGTCGGCTGTACGAGCCTCGGCTCGTTCTCCGCCCGGTTCACCGCGCTGGTCGGCGAGTCGCCGTCGGCGTACCGGGCCCGTGACCACGACGAGCTGCGCGCCGTCCCCAGCTGCCAGGTCATGGTGGCGACGAGGCCGCGCCGGGTGGCACGTGGGCGGCCTGGCCGGGACAGCCCGGTCGCCGAGCGCACGGTTGCCGAGCGCCCGGTCGCCGGGCAGGGCGGCGCGCCCGCCGCGCCCGCGGTCACGGAGCCGCAGGAGAGCAGTTTCGGAGAAGCGCAGGTCGCGAGGCACGCCTAGCGTCGGTGGCATGACGGTTTCCCTCAGCGGCATGCACGTCCTCGTCGACGATCCCGACGCCGCCCTCAGTTTCTACCGCGACACCCTCGGCCTCACCGTCCGCAACGAGGTCGCCCGCGACGGCTTCAAGTGGATCACCCTGGTCACCGACAGCCAGCCGGAGGTCGCGATCGTCCTGTCGCAGCCGCACGCCGGCCGCTCCAAGGAGAACGGCGACGCCCTCGCCGCCCTGCTCGCCAAGGGCGAGCTGCTCATGGTCCAGCTCCGCGCCGACGACCTCGACGCCACCTTCGACCGGATCGTCTCGTCCCCCGGCGTCGAGGTCCTCCAGGAGCCCGCCAGTCAGCCATGGGGCGTGCGCGACTGCGCCGTGCGCGACCCCGCCGGCAACATGGTCCGCATCGAGCAGAAGAAGTAGCCGGCCGCGTCCGCCTGGTCAGCCGTGGGTGGCGCCGCCGAGGTTGACCAGGATGACGCCGACGACGATCAGCGCGATGCCGGCGAGGGCCGCCGGGGAGACGTGTTCGTCGAAGAACAGGGCGGCGAGCGCGGTGATGCCGATCGTGCCGATGCCCGACCAGATCGCGTAGGCCGCGCCCACGTTGACCGAGCGCAGCGCGACCGCGAGGCAGGCGAACGCCCCGGTGTATCCCACGACGACCAGCGCCATCGGCAGTGGCGCGAATCCCGACGACAGGCGACGAAGCGACAGCGTGGCCATGATCTCCAGGACGATCGCCACGCCGAGCGCCAGCCAGCCCATCCCCATGCCCCCCGATCAGACCGCCGGCCGAGCCGGCGCCTCGCTCGTGATCATGCCTCAGGCCGCCCGGACGGCTCCCGTGGACCGGTCAATCCCTGGTCCCAGGCGCACTACCTGCGCTTTCGTCGCCTTAACGACGTTCCACCCGGAGCGGACACTACCGACTCCTGATCGCACGCGGCAGGACCGTGATCCCCGCCATCCGCGCCCACCTGCACGGCTGGGCCAGCGGCCGCTGTCCGACGTCGCCGTGAACATCCGCCGAACAGTCGGGATCGGGTCAGATCGGTGACTGTCGGCGAGTTCGTCCGGCTCGTACTGTGGCGCGGTCACGGATGATCAAGCCGCGTCTGCGGGGGCTCGAGGTGGGACGTGGACTGGTGGAGTGCCGGCAACATCATCGCCGTGCTCACGGCGCTGCTCGGCCTGGGCGCGTCGCTGGCGGCCGTCTGGTATGAGCGCCGGCCGCGCAGCCGGCAGATCGGCTACCGCGTCCAGATGGCGATCCGGGTCGGCGGCGGCACCCGCGGCGGCCGCACCCAGGCGATCTTCGGCCTGTTCAGTCACCTGCCCGGTATCTCCGACGCGACGCTCGTCCTGCTGCGGATCGAGAACTACGGTGCGCAGAGCATCACCGAGGCCGACTACACCAACGGCGGCGCCTACGGGCTCACCGCCGACGTCGCCGATCTGACCGTCCGCGGTGTCGTCGTCATTCCGGACCCGGGCCAGGAACATCTCCTCGGCCATTTCGGCGCGCCGGACGCCATCCGGTACACCGACAACGTCATCTACCTGCCGCGGGTGCCGCTCAATCCAGGCCAGTACTACAAGCTTCTGGTACTGCTCGACGGCGGCGGCGTCGGCAGCGACATGAAGGTGCGCGGCGGCATCCGGGACGGCAGTATCGTCGAGACCGAAAGCGTCTCGGTCGACGACAAACCGCGCAAGTTCAGCCGGCCGGCCCGCCTGATCACCGTGATGCTCACCGTGTGCGTCGTCGTCCTGGCCTGCATCATTCTCGTGCCCAACGAGCAGCGCCCGCCGCTGGGCTGCGCGAAGGGCGAGCTGACCGTCGCCGGCTCGACGGCGTTCGCGCCCGTCGTCCAGGCGGTGGCGCGCCGGTATGAGAAGGAGTGCACCGGCGCGAGGATCACGGTGGACGCGCGCGGCAGTGAAGCCGGCCTGCGCGACGTCGCGTCGTCCCCGTCGCCGGACGGGAAGAACATCATCGCCATCTCGGACGGCCGGGTGAACGAGGGCGCGAGCCCGCGGCTGTGGGGACAGGCCGTCGCCCGGTCGCTGTTCGCCCTCGTGGTGAACGAGAAGGTGCCCGTGACGAATCTGACGTCGGACCAGCTACGGTCGATCTTCACCGGTCAGATCACGAACTGGAGCCAGATCGACCCGCGATACTCCGCGCCCGTCCAGGTCATGAGTCGGACGACGGATTCGGGCACCCGGATCTCCTTCGACCGGCTGTTCATCACCCCCAACCTGGAGCCGGCCGCCGTCTCGGCAGGCTGCGCGCGGGACACCAGCGCCGACAGGGAATACTGCGCGCTGTCGTCGACGGACGAGATGGTGCAGAAGGTGGCGACCTTCCCGGGCGGCATTGGCTACATGGACCTGCGCGCCGCCAAGCGTTCCTCCCACCTGCGCCCCATCGCCATCGACGGCCACCAGCCGATGATCAACGACGCCGGCTACCGCTTCGTCGCCATCGAGTACGCGTACACGTACGGCAAGCCCGTCCCCGGCTCCCTCGTCGACAGCTTCCTCACGTACCTCAACACCGGCCCCGGCCGCAGCAACGTCAGCACCGACGACGACCAGCCCTGCTACACCCCCGACAACATCCAACGCTGCCGCGGCTGAGCACTCCGTCCCGGAGCGGAAGAGCCGCTCTCGGTCCCGGGGGTGTGTTGTTGCGCTGGGATGGCGGTCACTTAGGATCACAACCGGCATACCGGAGGGGCATGGCGGCGGGAGCCGACGCTGCCACGGTGGACGGTGGGGGGCCGCGTGCGGGAGGGCCAGGGTCGCTGGGAGACGGTCACGCCGTCGCAGTTTCCCCATGAACGGGAGGCGCTGGAGCACGTCCGGCTCCTGCTGCCGGACGCCGAGCCGTACCGGGCGTGGTCGAACTTCACCTTCACGGCGACCACCGGGCACATCCGTGAGGTCGACCTGCTGGTCGTCGCCCGCGGCGGCATCTACCTGATCGAGATCAAGAGCCTGGTCGGGCGGCTGACGGCGGCCGGGTCGAACTGGACCCAGCACCGCCAGTCGGGCAACACGAGGATCTTCGACAACCCGCTGCACCTGGCGAACCAGAAGTCCAAGGAGCTGCGCACCCTCCTGGAGAACGCCGGCCGCGCGACGAAGACCAGGATCCCGTTCATCCAGCCGGCGGTGTTCCTGTCCAACCCGACGCTGCGGGTCGAGCTGCCCGAACACCAGCTGCACTGGGTGTTCGGCCCGGACCGCCCCGGTGCCGGTCCCGGTCCCGGTGCCAGTGCCGGTGCCGGCAGCGCCGGTCTGCGCGGTGGGGAGGACGGCGGTGGGCGCGGGGCGGTGGCTGGGGG
>NZ_FZMO01000398.1 GCF_900197875.1 Frankia canadensis
GTGTCCATTCACGGGTGGTGGGTTGAGTAGCTCCGTGTTGATGGTGGTTCAGGCGGCGAGAGTGTGTGTGGGGCGGGCCGTGCGCGGGGTGGGCAGCCAGGGTGTGCCGGCGAGGGCGAGGCGGATGGCGTCGATGGCGGTCAGGCCGTGGTCGCGGGCGGAGACGAGGTAGGAGCGCACGCGGAGGTAGGCGGCCAGGGTGGCCGGGGTGTGCCAGTAGCCCGAGACGGCCTGGTGCCGTTTCGGGAGTCTGATCGCCTGTTCGCTGGGATTGTTGGTCCAGGGGATGGCGAAGTTGGTGGTGAAGAGCCAGACCTGGTCGGCCTTCGCGGCGAGCCGTCGGGCCAGGACCAGGCCGGGATGGTTCTTCTCGTCGGTCCAGGGGCGGGACATGTTCGTCAGTTCGCCGATGCGGACGTCGGCGTCGTAACGGGTCCGCAGCGCGTCGATCGTCTTCTGGTCCAGGCGGTTCCTGCCGGCGGCGCGGGCGGCGGCGACGAGGTGGCCGGCCTCGCGGAGCAGGTCGATGAGCCGACCCGCCCACTTCTGGACCTTCGGCGCGAGCGTCAGCACCGCCCGCAGCGAGCGGATGAGGTGGGCACAGCACAGCTGCACGCCGGCGAGCGTGGGGTCGTACTGGTGCCAGCCGGCGTAGTCGTCCCGGGTGAACAGGCCGTGCCAGCCGGTGAGGACGCCGGTGGTGTCGATCGCCTCGGACGACCGGGAGCTGATCGCCGCGTACCAGACCAGCCCGGGCGTCGGGGTGCGCACGACCAGCAGGTGCGGGGTGCCCGACAGGACAGCGCCGGTGGCCTCGTCAAGATCCTTGCGCAGCACGTTGACCGGCGACTCGTCGCCGCACAGCACCGGCTCGCCGCGCAGCGCGGCCTTCATCGCCTCGTCGAACCCGGCGGCCTGAAGATCCCCAGCGAGGCGTTCGTTCGCGCGGGCGACGAACCCGGCCGAGACCGGCACTCCGAGGAGCGCGTCGATGACCGTCGCGGCCCGTTCGACCGGCACGTTCGCCTCCGAGGCGAGCAGCACCGCCGCGCCGTGCAGCCGGGGCCCGTAGGCCACGCCGCCCGCCGCCGCGTGCCGCACCCCCGCAACAGCCGCCGTGGTGACCTTCCGGCAGCACGCGCAGCGCCGCCGCGGCAGCACCCACTCGACCTTCTCCAGCACCGGTTCGAGCAGGTCCCAGACCTGCGCCCACCCGTCCGCCAGCACCATCGCGTCGGACAGATCCGCCTGGCACGACGCACATTCCGACGGCGGGTCCGCCGATAACGACCGGTCCGGCTCCGCCTCCCGGGAAAGCCCCGACCCCGGATGACCCGGCTGCCCACCAGGCTTCGTCTCCTTCGACCGGACCCGCTCCGACGACGCCCGCCGCTCAGCCTTCCGCTTCTCCCGCGCGCCGATCGGCTCCTTCGACGGCGGCACAGAGGAGTTCGTACTGTCCATCGACAACCGCCGACGCAGCTCGGCGAGTTCGAGCTCGAGTTCCTCGACCCGCCGCACGGCCCGGTCCCGCTCGGCGCGCACCGCGCCAAGCTCCACCTCATGCCGCGCGGCCGAGTCCTCCACGACCCGACGCAGCCGCTCGTTGACCGACGCCAACCGCTCGTTCGCCGCCACCGACGCGGCCTGCCCGGCGGCGAGTTCCTCGATCCGCGTCTCGGCAGCCGCGAGACGCGACTCCCACGACGACGCGGACGACTCAGCCACAGCTCTGATCATCCACGCCCAACCACCAGGATCAAGCAACGACCACAGCGCGTCCCCGCAACACAAACCCCAAGGTCAGCGGGCTACCCCTGCGCACCCGTGAATGGACACC
>NZ_FZMO01000402.1 GCF_900197875.1 Frankia canadensis
CCCCCGCCCTGACCCAACCGGCCCATGCACACCCGCTTCCCGGGAGGTCCCCGCATGAACCCGGCACCAGCCCAGCTCGCGGCGCCCGCCACGGGCGCGGCCGACCCATCCGCCCCAACAGACGGGGGACTGCGCATCCAGGCCGTCAGCTACGGCTACCGGGGCCGGCGCGGTGCCCTGCCCGCGGTCGACAGGGTGAGCTTCGACGTGCCCCGCGGCGGGATGGGCGTGCTCGTCGGCCCGTCGGGCTGCGGGAAGTCGACGTTGCTGCGGCTGGTGGCGGGGCTGCTCGAACCCGACACCGGCAGCATCGACGTCGGCGGAGTGACCCCGGCGCGGCTGCGCGCGCAGCGGCGGGCGGGGTTCGCCTTCCAGGATCCGGGGCTGCTGTCGTGGCGCACGGTGCGCCGCAACATCGAGCTGCCGTTCGACCTGGCCGGTCTGCCGAAGGACCGGGCCTGGACCGACCACCTGCTGGAGATCACCGGGCTCACCGAGTGGGCCGACCGGCGCCCGCGGGAGCTGTCGGGCGGGATGCGTCAACGGGTCGCCCTCGCCCGCGCGCTGGCGACGCGGCCCGAGGTCCTGCTGCTCGACGAGCCGTTCGGCGCGCTCGACGAGATCACCCGCTCGGACCTGAACCTGGAGCTGCTGCGGATCCTGTCCGACACGGGCACGACCTGCCTGTTGGTCACCCACTCCGTGGACGAGGCGGTGCTGCTCGCGGACGTCGTCGTCGTGCTGGGGCGCCGGCCGTGCGCGGTGCGCGCCGTCCTGGACGTGCCGCAGCCGCGGTCGCAGCGCCGGGCGGCGCGGGACACCCCGGAGTTCTCGGCCCGCTGCCGGGCCGTGCGCGAGGAGCTGGAGGCCGGACGATGACCCTCACCTCGCAGCGGTGGGTCAGGCCGGGGCGCCTGGCCCGTGCGGGCGGTGCGTCCCCCGTCGCCGTCGCCGCTGGCCCGATCGGGGGATCACCGCTCACCCGGGCGGTGGTGACGGCCGTGGCGATCGCGGCGCTGCCCGGTGCCTGGGCGGTGCTCGCCGCGACCGGCTGGCTCGGCCCGGGCTTCGTCGGCCCGGTCGACACCGTCCGCACGCTGCACGACGAATGGTCGATGATCTGGTACAACGCACGCCCGACGCTGAGCGCGACCGTCACCGGCGCCGTCATCCTGCTCGCCGTCACCGTACTCGGGATGATGGTCGTGGCGGTCATCCCGGCGATCGCCACGGCGCTCGGCGGGCTGTCGGTGGTGGTCGGCTCGCTGCCGCTGATCGCCGTGACGCCCGCGCTCGCCCTGGTGATCACGCGAGGAGCCCGGCTGGTCACCACGGTCACCGTGCTCTCCGGCCTGGTGCCGGTGGCCGCGATGCTGGTCGGCGCGGCGGTCGCGGCGGCCCGCGGCCGGGAGGACCTCGGTGCTCTCTACGCCACTCCCCGGCTGCGCTGGTGGCGGCACGTCGGCTTCTGGCACACCGTGCCCGTGCTCGACCTCGGCCTGCGGGCGATGCTGCCGGCCTGCTTCGTCGGCGCGATCGTCGCCGAGTGGTCGGGGGCGACCGGCACCCGCGGTCTCGGCCAGGTGATGGTCAACGCGCTGTTCAGCTACCAGCCGGCGCTGCTGTGGGCCTCGCTGTTGGTCGCCGCGGCGGCGGCCCTCGGTCTGTTCGCCATCGCGGCCGCGATCATGGCCCCGCTCCGTCGGAGGGTGCGGTGACGACCACTGGCATGGCCCGATCGGCCCGGCCTGAGCGGACCAGCCCGCGCCC
>NZ_FZMO01000403.1 GCF_900197875.1 Frankia canadensis
GTGACTACTCCGACGGCTGAAGCCGCCGGCTTCTCAGGCGACTTGCGCGGCCCGAAGGGCCAGCCCGGCCCTCAAGATGTT
This sequence comes from Frankia canadensis, assembly GCF_900197875.1. Lineage (GTDB taxonomy): Bacteria > Actinomycetota > Actinomycetes > Frankiales > Frankiaceae > Frankia > Frankia canadensis. The sequence continues at coordinate 82 of NZ_FZMO01000403.1, forward strand.
GACCGCCGCGTTCACGTCGGCGTGCGCGGCGTGCCCGCACCGCTGGCAGACGAACTCGGCCTGTGTCCCGCGGCTGCCGGCGGCGCAGTAGCCGCACTGAGCGCAGGTGCGGGAGGTGTTGGCGGGGTTCACAGCGACGACGACACGTCCGGCACTCTCAGCCTTGGCGTGCAGCACGTCGAGGAATGTTCGCCATCCCGCGTCAAGAATACTCTTGTTCAGTCCCGTCTTGGCGGCCTGCCCGTTCGGGAGGAAGGTTCCGGGCTGCTCGGGGTCGAGTTTGGCCTTGGCCCGGCGGGTCATGTTGACGACCTTGAGCGCTTCGACGGCGATCAGGTCATGGCCGCGGACCAGTTCGAGCGCCGTCTTGTGAGCGAGGTCGAGCCGCTGACGGCGGACTTTCCCGTGCAGCGCGGCAACCCGGGCCGCGGCTTTGCGACGGCGCTTCGACCCGCGCTTTCTCCGGGACAGGTCCCGCTGAGCGGCGGCAAGACCATCGGCGGCTGCCGCGAGGAAACGCGGGTTGCCGACATGCCGACCATCAGAGGTAGTCGCGAGCGAGGCCACGCCCAGGTCGACACCGACTACGGCACCGGTAGCGGGGAGCGGTTCGGCGGGCACGTTGTCGCAGGACAGGACGACGTACCAGCGCCTACCCTCCCGCTTTACGGAGACCGTCTTGACGGTGCCGCGTACGGGCCGGTGCCGGTTGACCTTGACGTGGCCGATTCCCTGCAACCTGACGAACGTCTGCGCCGGGTTTTCGGGCTGGGAGTCCCAACGGCAGCCGTCGCCGTCCTTCGGCCACTCGACCATGTCAAACCAGTTGGCGCCCTTGAACCGCGGGTAGCCGGCCATCTCCCCGGACTTCACGCGGCGGAAGAAGGCGGCCATCGCCTTGTCGAGCCGGCGCAGGGTGGCCTGCTGGGAGGAGAACGACCAGCGCGCGTGGTCCGGGTCGAACGCCCGGATGTCCTTCAACTGGGCCGACTGGTCGCCGTAGCGGACCGTCGTCTTCGACGGGTGCCGGTAGGCATCCCGCCGTTCCTGCAGCGCGGCGTTGTACAGCGCCCGGTGGTCGTCCAACAGTGCCGTGAGCGTGTTGGCCTGACGGCTGGTCGGGCGTAACTGGAACCTGAAGGTTCGCCTCACCGGGACGTTCCCTTGCGCCATGGCCGCTCGTTCTGGGTGTCGATGTACCGGCGCACCGTCTCAGCCGAGACGGCACCGACGGTGGCGACGAAGAACGACCGGGACCACAACGTGGGAAGCCGGGACCGAAGGTGCGAGAACTCGGCTCGCAGCGCGTGCGACGTGAAGCCCTTCAGCTGGTTCGCGATGTACGACGGGGAGTGCTTCGGATGAGCCTTCACGAACAGATGCACGTGGTCGGGCTCGATCTCCAACGCAACGATTGGCCAGTCGTGCTCGGCGCACTTCTCGCGAAGCAGCACGTCGAGCCTGTCACGAACCGGGCCGGCGAGCACAGGACGGCGGTATTTCGGGCACCAGACGACGTGGTAGCCGAGGTCGTGGACCCCGCCTGCGTCCGCTGTCACCTGCCTGCCCATGCCACCGACTATACCAGCGCGGCCTGTATAACCACCGCCGGTGCGTTCTCGTACCGGATTCCCCTGTCGCCTAAAGGCGACAGTCCCCTCCGGAGGTATTTGATGG
>NZ_FZMO01000406.1 GCF_900197875.1 Frankia canadensis
CCACCGTTGCGGCCCCGCCGGCCACTGTGCCGGCCCCGCCCGCCACCGGGCAGAGCGCGTTCGCCACCGCGGTGGTCGCGGCGACGAACCAGCAGCGACGGGCGGCCGGCTGCGGCGACCTGACCGTCGACGCGGTGCTCACCAGCGTGGCGCAGGCGCACAGCGCGGACATGGCCACGGCCAACTACTTCAGCCACAACAGCCAGGACGGCCGCACCCCGTTCGACCGGATCACGGCGGCGGGCTTCTCGTTCTCCGTCGCCGCGGAGAACATCGCCGCCGGCCAGCGGGACCCGGCCGCCGTGATGCAGGCGTGGATGAACAGCCCCGGACACCGCGCGAACATCCTCAACTGTGCCCTGACCCGCATCGGTGTCGGCGTCGCGAACGGCGGCACCTACGGCGTCTACTGGACCCAGGATTTCGGGACGCCCCGCCGATGACGGCACGGTGAGAAGGTGCCCCGGATCGGTGACGGTCGCCTGATCCCCGAGTGACGATCCGGTGACGGCCACGGGGAGGGGCGGTGCCAGCCTGACCCGCGGGACGTCCGCGTCCGTGGCCGGGTGTATCCCGTAGGGTCTGGACATCGTCGCCGACGGCGGCCCGGGTGTCGCGTGCACCGGGCGGGCCGGGCGGCGGCGGTCGCGACAGCGCCGTCGGCGCGGGCGGCCCCGGCGCGGGCGCCCCGGGCAGGAGGAGAGACCGTGGTTCGGGCGGTGGTCACCGGCGCGGCCGGTTTCCTCGGCGGGGCGCTGACCCATGCGCTGCGCCGGCAGGGGTTCGAGGTCGTCGCGCTGGACATCCGCCGGTCACCCGGCGTCGTCCAGGCCGACGTCACCCGGCCGGGGGAGTGGGAGCGGGCGCTCGAGGGCGCCGCCCTGGTCGTCCACGCGGCCGCCGTCGGGACCGGTGGGGTCGCCGAACTCACCCCGGTGCGGCCGGGACGTGCCGGCGCGCCGGTCCGGGTACCACCCGCGGAGGTCCGCCGGGTCGCGATCGGCGGTACGGCATCGCTGCTCGACGCGGCGACCCGGGCCGGCGTCGATCGGTTCCTGCATCTGTCCTGCGTGGATGTCCTGTCCCGGCCGCCGTCGTCCACCCCGGCCGGGGCCGCCGGGTCCCCGCGCGCCAGCGCGGACGGGCCGCTGCTCGACGAGTTCTCTCCCGTCGGCCTGACCGGGGACGCCCGCGCCGACGCCCTCGCGGCCGCCGAGCAGGCGGTCGGCTCCGCCGCCGCGCACGGGCTCGGCGCCACCGTCCTGCGCATCGGTGACGCCTACGGCCCGCGGGCCGGCCGGTGGACCCTGTGGCCGGTGCTGTTGCTGCGGGCCGGCCGATTCGTGCTGGTCGGCGGCGGGCGCGGGCTCGTCAGCCCCGTGCATGTCGACGACGTCGTCGACGCGGTCACGACGGTGGCCGCCGCGGACCGCGAGGCCGTCGCCGGCACGGTGCTGCACGTCACCGGCGGCGCGCCGGTGAGCGCCGCCGAGTTCTTCGGCTGGTACAGCCGGATGCTCGATCTGCCGGCGCCCCGCTCGGTGCCCGCCCGCGTGTTCGAGGCCGTCGGCGCCCTGGACCGCGTCCGCGCGCTGGCCCACGGGTCCACCGAGCCGGGGTCGCGCGGCGCGCCGGGCGTCGCCCCGACGGCCGGCGATCCGACGGACGTCCTGGTCGCGGACCGGGGCGGCGGCATGTCGGGGCCCGCGGCGGAGCAGGGGCAGGCGGCGTGGGCCCCGACATG
>NZ_FZMO01000408.1 GCF_900197875.1 Frankia canadensis
CGCCCTTCCCTGGTCTCGCCAACCCGCCCGCCGCCGTCGCCCCCGCCGCGGCCGCGCCCGTCACGACGAAGGCCACACCCGCACCACCCACGCCACCGTCCGAGCGGCCCGCGCTCGGACGCGAACAGCAGGTCGCCGCGCTCGCCGAGGAACGCGGCCATGCGATGGGCGTGGCGTTCAGCCCGACGGCGCCGCTGGTGGCGCTGGCCAGCACCGACACCACCGTGCGGCTGTGGGCGCTGCCGATGCCCGATCCGCCGCGGCTGGCCGCCACCGTCGGCTACGGCCGGCGGATCAACCAGGAATGGGCGCGGGCGGTGACGTTCAGCCCGGACGGCCGGCTGCTCGCCGCCGCCGGGGACGCCGGCACCACCCTGCTGTGGCAGCTGACCGACCCGGCCCGCCCGCAGCCGCTGGTCACCCTGACCGGCCATCGCGGCTACCTGCACGGCGTCGGCTTCAGCCCCGGCGGCACGCTGCTGGCGACCGCCGGCGACGACCGGGCCGCGCTGCTGTGGGACGTCGCCGACCCGGCGGCCCCGCGGCGCCTGGCGATCCTCGCCGGGCATCGCGGCGCCGTGCGGGCGGTCACGTTCAGCCCCGACGGCACGCTGCTGGCCACCGCCAGCGAGGACCGCACCGTCATCCTGTGGGATCTCGCCGACCCGACCCAGCCCGCCGCCACCGTCACCCTGTCCGGCGCCCGCGGCCCGCTGCACACGATCGCGTTCAGCCCGGACGGTGACACCCTCGCCGCCGCCGGCAAGGACCGCGCCGTGCGCCTGTACAGCGTCGCCGACCCCACCCGCCCGCAGCCAGTCGCCGAGCTCGGCGACCATCGCCGGGCCGTGCACACCGTCGTGTTCAGCCCCGACGGGCGGCTGTTCGCCTCCGCCGGCGCCGACCGCGTCGCGGCGGTGCGCGAGATCACCGACCCCGAGCGTCCCGGCCCCGCGTACCGCCTGCCCGCGCACGGCGGACCCGTCCACGCGCTCGCCTTCGCCCCCGACTCCCGCCTGCTCGCCACGGCCGGCGCCGACCATGTGACCCGTCTGTGGGACCTGTTCCCCGCAGCTGCCGCGGCGGGCGGCACGAGCGGCGCCGACCCCGGCTGACCGGTCGGCGACGGCCGGTGAGCGCTGTGGAAGCGGCCGGGACGCATCCGCACATCGTTACCGTCCGTGAAGACGTGCGGCGTGTCGTTAGGGTTGGCGGGTGCGGCGACGGGGACGGGCGGGGATCATCGCGCTGGTCGGGATCGACGGAGCGGGCAAGACGACGCAGGGCCGCCGTCTCGCCGCGGCGCTGAGCGCGACCGGCCGCCCGGCGCGCTACTACGAGAACGGTGGTGGGCGGCCCGTCGTCGACGCGGTCGCCCACCGTCTCGGCCGCCGCGACGGCCCTCACCTTCTCGGCCGCCGTGCGCACGTCGTGCTGGAGGCGACGATCCGCGGCCTCGCGATCACCTGGGCGCTCGCGGCGTCCCGAGCCCGCGGCGAGATCGCCGTCATGGACCGCTACACCTACTGCCAGTACGCGACGATGCGCCTGCGCGGCGACCCCGGCGAACACCGCGTGCGCGCCTGCTACCGGTACTTCCCCACCCCGGACCTGGTCGTCTGGTTCACCCTGGCACCCGCCGAGGCCCAGCGCCGCGTCGCGCTGCGCGGCCGTGACCACGAGGACCTCACCCGCCTCGACGCCTTCGCCGCCGCCTACACCACCCTCCCCGAAGCCCCC